>JAFACP010000342.1 GCA_023425455.1 Pseudomonadota bacterium
GCGGTATGCTGGTCTGGCTGGTGGTGTTGCAACAGCTTCCGGTCGGTATCGCCTACCCGATGCTGAGCCTCAATTTCGTCTGGGTGACGCTGGCGGCGAAACTGCTCTGGCGTGAGCAGGTCGCGGCACATCACTGGCTGGGGGTGGGGTTGATTATCGTCGGGATTATCCTGCTGGGAGGGAGCGCGTGAAAGGGGTGTTGTGGGCATTATGCAGCGTGGCGTTAGTCAGCGCGGCGCAGCTGGCGCTACGCTATGCGATGGTGACGCTGCCGTCGGTCAACGACTTTCCTGCGTTTCTCTGTGCACTCTGGCATCTCGCCCCTGGCTCCGGCGCACTGCTCTGCGGGCTGCTGGGATATGTGGCGTCGATGGGCTGCTGGTATCTGGCGCTGCATCGTCTGGCGCTCAGCAAAGCCTATGCTTTGCTGAGTCTCAGCTACATTCTGGTCTGGGGGGCGGCGATGTTGTTGCCGGGAATGGGGGAGTCTTTTTCCTGGCGCGGTCTGGCGGGCGTAGGGTGTGTTATCTCAGGCGTGCTGACCATCTTCCTGCCGACACGTCGCCGGCGGCGTGGATCTGATCCGGCGTAAGGGCAAACGGGGTCGCGGTACAGACCGCGAGGCTCAGAGAGCCTATGCACAGCTGGCTTACCGAGTGCGCCTGCGAGGCGCTGTCAATGCTGACGATCTGCCAGGCGCTGCCGCCACGTTGCTTCACAATTGCCTCCTTGCGCGTCCAGATCCCCCAGAACGCGGAGAGCCGGGCTTCCGGCGCTTCGCGTTCCAGCTCGTCATGTTCCGCCGCGCTAAATACGGCGTTAGCCAGCGCCTGCCAGTTGTCGCGGGGGCGGATCACCTCGATATCGCACCCCACTTCACCCTCGTCGCTCAGCAGCAAGGCAATGTCATCTCCGCTATGGCTGAGGTTAAACCACACAGGCTGCGCATCCACAAATGTGGGTTTTCCCTGCTCACCGAATACGATCTCCGGCAGTGGAGACGGCGCCAGTGCTCTGGCGAGCAGCGTTCTGCCCGCCAGCCAGGAGGCGTTTCGCGCGCCCGCGGGGGCGCGGTCTGCAAGCGCCGACGCCAGCGGGTCTGCGCGAAGAGTAGATATTTTTCCCAGTATAAACTGGTACATAGTCAGGCCCAGCGTTTGATGATTATCGAGGTATTGATGCCGCCAAACGCGAAGTTATTGCTTTGCAGATACTCGCAATCAATCTGACGGGCTTCTCCCATAATATAATCTAAAGCGCCGCATTGCTCATCCGGCTGGTTTAAATTGAGCGTCGGCGCGAACCAGCCTTCACGCATCATCTGCAGGCTCATCCACGCTTCCAGCGCGCCACACGCGCCTAAGGTATGGCCAAAATAGCTCTTCAGGGAGGAGATTGGCACGTTGTCGCCATAGATTGCCGCAGTAGCCAGGCTCTCGGCGATATCGCCGCGGTCTGTCGCCGTGCCGTGGGCGGAGATATACCCCATATCGGGTGCGCTTAACCCCGCCATCGAGAGTGATTGCTCCATACAGATCTGCATGGTCTCACGCTGCGGCTGGGTGATGTGGGCCGCATCGCAGTTAGTAGCAAAACCGACAATCTCGCCGTAGATCGTGGCACCGCGCGCTTTTGCATGCTCAAGCTCTTCCAGGATCAGGGTGCCCGCGCCTTCACCGATCACCAGCCCGTCGCGCTGAGTATCAAACGGCGATGGCGTGGTTTTAGGGGCGTCGTTGCGCTGGCTGGTGGCGAACAGGGTGTCGAATACCGCCGCTTCGGACGGGCAAAGCTCTTCTGCGCCACCGGCGACCATCACGGTCTGATAGCCATGGCGAATGGCTTCCCATGCGTAGCCGATCGCCTGACTGCCGGAGGTACAGGCGCTCGATGTCGGGATCACGCGTCCGCGCAGGCCGAAAAACAGGCCCGTATTCACCGCGGTGGTGTGCGGCATCATCTGCACGTAGGTGGTGCCGGTGATGTTATTGGTGTGCTTTTCCGTGAGCATGGTGGCAAATTCACTGACCGGGCCGGTGCTGCCCGTGGAGGAGCCGTAGGCGATCCCGGTCTGGCCATTGGTGAGTACGGCCTCGCCGATAAGCCCGGCCTGCTCCAGCGCCAGCTCGGTGGCACGGGTCGACATCAGCGAGACGCGGCCCATGGCGCGGATGCGCTTGCGGGTATAGTGTTCCGGCAGCGTGAAGTCATCAATCGGCGCCCCCAGCAGCGTATGCAGGCCATCATAAACCTGCCACTCCGGCATCTTGCGCACCGCGTTTTCATAGGCCAGCAGCCTGCCGGAAACGGATTGCCAGTCTTCACCAAAGGCGGTGACCCCGCCCATACCCGTAATCACCACGCGACGTGTCATAACATTCCTCCGTTAATGGAAATGACCTGGCGGGTGACATAGCCCGCAATATCAGACATCAGGTAACTGGCCAGCCCGGCGACTTCCTCGGCCTGGCCCATACGTTTCATCGGGATAATGGACATCGCCTCTTTCAGTGCGGCCTCTTCCATCTCAATCATCCCGGTATCAATCAGCCCCGGAGCAATGCAGTTAACGGTGATTTTGCGCTTCGCCAGCTCGATCGCCAGCGCTTTGGTCGCGCCAATAATCCCCGCTTTTGCCGCGCTGTAGTTTACCTGACCGCGGTTGCCCATTACGCCAGACACCGAGGATAAGGTGATAATGCGCCCGCCCTTGCGGGTGCCGATCATCGGCATAATGCACGGGTGAATGACGTTATAAAAACTGTCGAGGTTGGTGTGGATCACGCTGTCCCAGTCCTCTTCGCTCAGCGCCGGAAATGCGCCGTCGCGGGCGATCCCGGCATTGCTGACGACGCCGTACCATGCGCCGTGGGTGTCGATCTCCTGCTCCAGCACCTCACGGCACTGCTCGCGATGACCGACATCGAAGGAGAGTAAGCGACCGCTACCGCCCGCCTGTTCGATGGCGTTCAGCGTCTCCTGCGCCCCCGTGACATCACGGTGGTAATGTACGCCTACGGTGAACCCATCAGCGGCAAGCTTACGGGCAATGGCCCGGCCAATACCTTTGCTGGCACCGGTGACCAGTACGGAACGACTCATGCGTTAGATCCCTGATTAAAAAGCGATGTTAATTCTTCTGCGCTGGGCTGGAAGGTGTTTACGCGGCCTGTTGCGAGGGTGGTTTCCCCGGCGGAAATGGCGCATTCGAAGCTGCCAAAACGCGCGTCCTGCATCAGAAGTTTGACGGTGATCTCCAGCGTCAAACCTGCGCTAAAGCATCCGCTGGCGCAGACCAGCTCGCGCGCGCCAAGCACCATGCCCAGCGCAATGGTATCTTGCCCCTGCTGCTGACGATGCCAGCCGGACCAGACGCCAACGGTCTGCGCCATCAGTTCAAGCGCATACCAGCCAGGCAGATCGCCGTCGGCATTGAGAAACGGCGCCAGAACGCTTTGGTCGTTGACCGGGACGCGGCACACGGCGGTATCGTCGGTGACGCGCTCGACGGACGCGAGCAGCAGCATCGGCGCATCGTGCGGCAGATAGGCGACGGGGGGTAAATAGCTCATGACACTCTCCCCAGCAGAATACTGGCGTTATTGCCGCCAAAGGCGAATGAGTTAGACAAAATGATCGGTTTTTTCAGCGCCACGCTCTGGTGCAGTATACCGCACGGCGCCAGGGTATCATCCGGCGCGTAGCGGGCGAAATCCTGCGGCGGCAGCGGCAGGTTGCGCGTCAGGATAAGCCAGCTCAGCGCGGCTTCGGTGATCCCGGCGGCGCCCAGCGTGTGGCCGGTAAGATGTTTGGTTGAACTGCAGGGCACGCGCTCGCCAAAGAGATCGTGTATCACCTGCGACTCTATCTGGTCGTTGAGCGGCGTCGCGGTGCCGTGCAGGTTGATGTAGCCGATGTCGTCCGGCTGCAGGCCCGCTTCGTTCAGCGCCTGCGTAATGGCGCGAATTGCGCCTTCGCCCTGCGGGTGCGGCGCGGAGATATGGTATGCATCGCTCGATTCGCCGGTTCCCGGCAACGCCACTTCGCACGGCTCACGGGTCAGCACCATCAGCGCCGCCGCTTCACCAATGGTGATCCCCCGACGGTCACGACCAAATGGTTCACAGCGCGTCGGCGAGAAGGATTCGAGGCTGTTAAAGCCATTAACCGGCATCCGGCTGAGGGTGTCTGCGCCGCCAACAATGGCGATGTCCGCCAGCCCGGCGTCGATAAGCCGACGGCCGCTAATGATCGCCCTTGCGCTGGAGGAGCAGGCCGTTGAGATGGTATATGCCGGGCCCTCCAGCCCAAGCCAGCCGGCGAGGAAGCGGGAGGGATCGCCCAGCTCCTGCTGCGCGTAGCGCCAGCGGCTGCTGGCTTCACCGTTAAGGGTCAGGCGGACGTGTTCGTCGCCTTCATCCAGACCGGAGGTGCTGGTGCCGAGGATCACCGCTACGCGGTCGCGGCCGACACGGGAAATCGCGTCGTCAACCGTCGGCTGGATCTGCGCGAGCGCGGCCAGCAACAGCTGGTTATTGCGGGTGCGGTGATGAGAGAAGGTGTCCGGAATGGCCGGCAGCTCACCCTCGACGCCACCCAGTATGGCCTCTGGTACCCCCTGCAACCAGCCCGTCCGGCTGTGCATGCCCGGCGCGACGCCTGCGGTCAGGTTAGCGGCTATCTCATCCGGCGAGTTGCCCAGGGCGTTGACCATGCCAACAGCGGAAATGTAGATCATCTCAGTCACCCAGATATTGAATGGTGATGTGGTAGTTAAAGACGTGCTGCTCAATGCTGATCGGCTCGCGCTTGCCTTTACGTTGCAGATAGATTATTTCGGTCACCAGCTTGCCGCTGGGATTGCGCAGCTCACGCCGATCGCCACTGTCTTTCAGCGTCCAGCCCTTCGGCAGCTGAGGCTGCCAGGCGCTGAGCGGCCAGTGGCTCAGCATCACATCGGCCAGCACCTGGCTGGCTGGCGGCAGCTGCGGCACCACGATCGACTGCTCGGTATGAATACCGCTGTCGTCGTAGGTGGCGAGGAACAGGCGGATGCCGACGGATGAGAGCCCGGCCAGCGTCACTTTGTGCGCGTCGGCATTGAGCATGACCAGCAGGGACTGGGTTTGCCCGTTAAAGGTGCCGCTCAGCAGCTGCTGCGAGCTGACCGCCGGGGTAATGCCCGGCGGCGGTAGCGTCACTTTGGTGCCCGGCTGAAGCCAGGCCTGCGGACGTGATCCGTCAGTATGGGTCGAATGGCTACAGCCTGCCAGCAGCAGTGCTGCAGCCAGCGCGGCGGCGCGGTAAAAAGCCTTCATTTTCGTTTTCTCTCTTTCTTAACCGGCATCGCCATCGGCGCGAGCAGGAAAGCGGTAAAAATGCCGCTAACCAGTACGATACCGAAACTGCTGATGGCCTGCGTCGCGCTGAATACCAGCATGCCCAGCGTCAGTAGGGTGGTCATCATTGCCAGCGTAATCGCCAGCATTGAGGTCAGAGGGGTGCCGCGCGGGTTGCTAAAGAACAGTGTGTAGTTGATGCCAATGCCTAGCACCAGGACCAGCGCCAGCAGTGAAAACAGATTCAGCGGATGGCCCGTTAGCGCCAGTACCGCCAGCCCGCAGCTTAGCGACAGCACGGAAGGCACCAGACTTTTCAGCCCTTTCCTCCAGCCCAGACGTGCCACTGCGCCGCAGGCGATGACGCCCAGCGCCACGACCAGCAGCCCCGTCAGCAGGGTGCGGTAGAGGGCGAACAGGTTGTCGAAGCTCGCCTTGCGATCGACCCACACCACGCCCTCATGGCTGGCGGCCAGCTCGCTGAGCGCGGCGCTGTTCTTCGCCCCGTCGACCGGAACCAGAACGCCGCTTTCACCGCCTGGCAGTGACAGCCACAGCAGACGCCAGCCTTCGCTGGCCGGGCTTTCGAGCCACGCGTCTACACTTACGGGCATCGGGTCCAGATTCGGGATGATGGTGGTCAGCCCCGCGCTCTTCAGCGCTGTGGTTACCGCAGGGGCGGCGTTTTGCAGCAGCGAGAGATCGCGGTTTTGCCGTGCTATCGAATTCAGCGGCAGACTGCGCCAGCTGGCCAGTTCACCCGACTTTTGCGCCTGCGCCAGTGCCGGAGTGAAAGCCTCCAGCCGCTCCAGAGTCTGCTGGGCGGTGGCGCCGTAAACCACAAACCATTTCTGATCGACACTCTGTCCGGTCAGGGTTGTAATGCGCTTATCCTGCGCCAGCAGCGTCTGCGGCAGCGCCTGCAGCTGGGCGATATCGTCGTTTACCTTCAGCGTGGCGATCCCGACAGCTGACAGCAGGGCCAGCGCAACGGGCAGGCCGACCGATACGGCGGCGTTGCGTCGCCAGGCGGCGAGCCAGCGTAGCAGGAGAACCATCGCCGGCACCGGGCGCACCGGCAGGCCGCGGCACAGCCAGGGGTGCCAGAAGATCACCGTCAGGCAGGCGGCGCTCAACCCCGCAGCGGCGAATACCGCCATCTGGCGGATCCCGGGGAAGGGGGCGAGCATCATGATCAGATAGGCGGCGACGGTGGTCAGTAGCGCCAGCAGCAGGGCATTACGGACTTTGTCCAGGCTTTGCCAGGGCGAATGCTCCGCGCCGTGCACCATCCGCTCGGTAAGGTAATAGAGGGTGTAATCCGCCGAGATGCCGATGATGCTCATGCTCATCACCAGCGTCATCAGATGCAGTTCACCAAACAGCAGCAGCGTTGTCACCGTGCCCGCCAGCGCCCCGACGGCGATGGAGATCAGACACAGCAGCAGGGGGCGCAGGGAGCGGAACACCGCCACAATCAGCAGGATCACCCCCAGCAGGGTTGCGATACCGAGCGTGGAGATGTCCCGTTTGGCCTGCTGGCTGGCGTAATCGCTGTAAAAAAGCGTGCCGCGCGACAGCAGCTGCGCCTGCGGGTAATGCGCGTTCAGCGTCTGCTGCAGGTCGTTAAGCTTACTCACCAGCCGGTGGGTTTGCTGCATATCGAACGAGGAGCCGGCCAGCTCGCCATGCAGCAAATACCAGTAGCGTCCGTCGCTATCCCGGGTGACCAGCCAGCCGTCCATCAGCCGCAATTTCTGGCTGTTTTGCGCCAGCGCCAGCTGCGAACCGCGCATCAGCATCAGCGGATCGTTTTGCAACTCTTTGCCACTGACGCCGGAAAAGGCCGAGTAGAGCTGCGACAGAACCCATTGCGCCTGGGCGTCACCGCCGTTTTGCAGACGCGCGCGGGTTGCCGGATCTATCAGGCCGTTGCGGTGTTGCCAGAAAAATTCGCCCCATGCTTTTTGCCCGGCGGCGTCCATCGGACCTTTCACCGCCGACAGCGATTCGCTGCTTTGCAGCAGCGTTAACCACTGCTGCGCAACCCGGGGATCGGGCTCTTTTCCGGGGCTGACCAGCCAGACGAGCTGGCGGTCGAGCCGCTGCATAAACCCGTCGTTGAGCGCCGGCGGGATGGCCCCCAGCGTCTGTTTCGGCAGCATGGCCAGCACGCTGCTGTTCAGGCGAGCACCGGGCAGCAGGGACAGCAACATACCGAGTAACATCAGGCATGCCGTGGCCCACAGCAGCGCCGGGGCCGGGGATTTACGGTGCGGCAAAGCGTTGGCGTTCGTCATCGGTCAGGCTGGCGGGCGTCAGTTGGTGGTGGGAAAGGACAATATCGGTGCGGTCGCCCTGCCTGTCATTCAGTCGAATCGACTGCAGATAGGTGGCGCCACTCAGATCGAGGGTCGCGAAAATCTTGTCCAGCGGCGTTGTTTTAGGCGTGAGAATCAGCGACCAGCGGCCTTCACCCTGGTCTTTAAAATCGATCCGGAAGTTCTCTTCCAGCACCTTACGATCGGCCTGGAATAAGGCCCGTAACAGATGGTTGAACTGGAACATCTGCGGATTATTGTCGGCGGTGATGGTTTGCGGCGGCTGGCCGTTGATCACCTGCACCATCCGCGTGTCATCCAGCAGCAAAGTCATCGGGAAAGGGGATTTTTGATCCCACAGCAGGCCACTGTCACGGGCGATCAGCATCTCGCCCTGCGAGCGCAGCGGCTGCGGCAGATCCTTAATGGTGCGGGTCTGTTCGAAGTGAGCGCGCACTACCGGCTGTTCGGTAAAGCGCTGCTGCAGTTCATCCAGCGTCACGGCGCTGACCAGCGGGCTGACCAGCAGGGCCAGCAGCGGTAACCATTTCATGGCGTCACTCCCATACGTTCAAACAGAATAGCCGGGCTGACAAAGCACATTTCGCGGCTTGATTCCTCAACCGCCACCTGAATGGTGTAACCGGTGGTGGTACGTTTGCCGGTGTGCGCGTCGAAGATCTGGTAGGCGATACGCAGGCGGTTTTCATACTCTTCAATGTGCGCGCGCACGCGGATCCGCTGTTCAAAGGTCACCGCATCGCGGTACTTGACGCGGGTATCCACGACCGGCCAGACGTAGCCGGAGGCTTTCATCTGCCGGTAGCCGTAATCAAACTGGTTGAGTAGCGCCTCGCGGGCGATCTCAAAATAGCGGAAATAGTTGCCGTGCCAGACCACGCCCATCATGTCGACGTCGTGGAACGGTACGGTGATCTCTACTTCGGTCGTAAAGCGGGGATCGGTCAGCACCCTTTACTCCTTCTCTTTGGCATCCGGCAGATGCCAGAAATCGAAAAAATTAAACCAGTCGAGCGGCGACATTAACGCGTAATGCTCCAGCCGCTGCGCATAGCGATCGATGGCGTGCTGCAGCGCCTGCTGGCGCTCGCCGCGCGGCAGCAGCAGCGGGTCGGCGAAAGGCTCGCAGTGGATGGTGAGCTTATTCTGCTGGCGCAGCGCATAAATCAGCAGCACCGGGCAGCGCAGAATCGAGGCCAGGATAAACGGCCCTTGTGGGAACGGCGCAGGCTGACCCATAAAAGTGCTCCAGGTCACCCGCCAGTCGCCGCCACGCTGCGGCGTTACGGCAATGCGATCGCCCACGATAGCCACCCATTCGCCGCGTTCCAGCTTCTCTTTGATGGCGATGGCGGTATCCGGGCCGATATCGGTCACCGGCATCAGGTTTACGCCTGCCTGAGGGGCCATCTCGCTCATGATCTGCTTAAAGCGCTGTGCATTATCGTTGAACACCAGCGCGTTGATGGTTTTACTGCCGTCGAGCTGGGCCAGCGCCCGGCAGGCTTCCACATCGCCAAGATGCGAGGCCAGCAGCAGTTTGCCCGGAAGCGCGTCCATCTCCAGTGCTTCCTGTGCGCCCGGGGCGAAGACCACGTCGCGGTTAAATTGCAGCTCGCCGCGCCAGCCTGCGATCTTATCCAGCATCGCATCGCCGAAGCGCATAAAGTGGAAAAAGCTGTTCAGGCGCGGCGGAACCGGCATCTGGCGCTGTGCCAGGCGCTGTTTTACGCGCAGGATCCACTGCTGTGATGCCGTCCGGGCCGTCCGGGCGGTCAGCCAGTAGACGGCAATCACTGGCCACAGCAGTAAGCTAAAGGCGCGGCGGCCAAATAGCTGCCAGACGCGGAGCATCAGGCGCATGCCCCACAGCCCTTTGACCTCATCCTGTTGCGCCCAGTGCTGAGTGCGCCGACGTAAGAGCAGCGCCGGAATACGCGGCAGCATGCCGAAGAACAGGCGGGTATGCATCAGCGAGATCCGCACGTTATCTTTCAGCGCATCAAAATGGGATAAACCGTCCTGCGGATAGGTGACACGGGTCGGCAGAAAATAGCTAGTGTTGCCCTGCCAGTAGAGGCGCACCATCACTTCGGTGTCAAAGTCCATCCGCTTACCCAGCGGCGCGCGCGCGGCAAGCTGTAGCGTCGGGGCCACCGGATAGACCCGAAAACCGCACATGCTGTCTTTGAGCTGCAGAGAGAGGGTTTCAATCCAGACCCAGACGTGGGTAACCCAGCGTCCGTAGAGACGCGAGCGCGGAATGGAGTCGTCGTATATAGGCTGGCCGGAGATCAGCGCGTCCGGGTGACGTTCGGCCAGCGCCAGCAGTTTGGGGATATCTTCGATAGCGTGCTGGCCGTCGGCGTCGACCTGCACCGCATGGGTATAGCCCGCACGAGCAGACGCTTCGAGTCCCCGGATCACCGCCGCCCCTTTTCCTGCATTTTCCGCCAGACGCACCAGCGTTAACTGCGGTTGTTCGGCGGCCAGACGCGCCAGCTCAAGGCGAGTGCTCTCCTCACTGCCGTCGTCGACGACCAGGCAGGGCAGGCCGAACGGCGCCAGGCGTGACAGCACGTTTGCCATCATCGCGCCGTGGTTGTAGCAGGGGATCAGCACGCAGGGGCGGAAGGTTACTGACATAGGCGAATCTTCCCGCTGCTGGCGGTGTGACGTTCGGAACCGGCATGGCGCTGGTAGCTGAAGGTCAACATCTGTCGCTCTGCATGCCAGTCGAGAACCAGCGTCACCGTGGTTTCCGGCAGCAGCGGTGCCTGGAATTTCACGTTCTGAATAGTGTGAAAACGGTAGCCTGGCGCCAGCAGGGTGGTGGCGTAGTGCATTACCCAGTCAAGCTGTGCCACACCGGGCAATAAGGGCTGTACGGCGAAATGTCCCTCGAACCAGAACAGGGCCGGGTTAAGATACAAAACAATTTCCAGATGTTGCGGTTGTGCCTGGCGGCGCTCGATTTCATGAATTTTCATGAAATAACTCCTGTAACTGCGCATAGACACGCTTATTCATACTGTTGACCGGCATTTCGTCAATGATCCGCCAGTAGCGGGGAATGGCGACCGGCTCAAGCCAGGGCAGCAGGGCGCGACGCCAGGCAAACTCCTGCGCTTTTTTACCCTGCTGGTGCCAGCGCTGGCGGGCATCGTCATCAAGCACCAGTAACACGCCGATGCCCTGACGTCCCCCGCGCGTGACCGGCAGCGCGGCAGCTTCACTAATGCCGTCGAGCTCCAGCAGGCGACGTTCGATCTCATTGAGCGAAATGCGCTTCTCTTCGATTTTGACCACCCGGCCACGACGTCCGGCAATGTTAAAAAGACCGTTGGCGTCGAAGCGCAGAATATCGTCCAGCAGTAGCCCTTCCGCCTCGTGGATCAGCGGCGAGGTGACGCGACAGGTCTCCCCTTCGTGGCGAAAAGCAACGCCGGGAAAGGCGAGCCAGGGGACGCAGTCCTCGTGCCGATGTCGCCAGGCGAGGATGCCGGTTTCGGTGCTGCCGTAGATCTCGTCCGGCCAGACATCAAGCCAGCCGTGGGTCGTGGCAACATCGCACCACGGCAGCATGCCGCCTGCGGAGATCAACATCGCCACAGGAGGGGCCGCCAGTTCGGTATCCAGTCGCTTCAGGAACGCCGGACTACTGATAAACAGATACGTTCTGTCATGAGGCAGTGCCGCCAGCTGCTCGGCATAATAGAGCATGGCGGCGTGCAGCGGCAGACCCAGCGCCATCGGCAGCACGATGCGGAACGTCAGGCCATACAGATGCTGAGGAACGACCGAGGCGACAACGTTGCAGCCGTTCAGGCGTTCACCGAAGCGAGCGGCCAGCAGGCAGGCTTCGCGGTCAAGACTGGCGATGTGTTTGATCACCCGGCGTGGCGCGCCGGTGGAGCCGGAGGTAAAAAGCTCAACGACGCGGCTGTCATCAATAGCGGGCAGTGGCGACCAGCTGCTGACGGTCTGGCGCACAGAGGTCACGGCGATCAGCACCCCCTGAAATTCGATCGCCCGATCGCTGAGCACACCGCTGAACAGCGAGCGCTGCTCTTCAAGCAGTGACGCGCGGTTATGACCCGGAATAACGGGCGTTTTACCGGCGTGCAGTGAGGCCAGCAGAGCGACAATAAACAGATAGCTGTTTTCAAAACAGAGCGCCCAGCGCTCGCCTTCCTGCTGCTGCAGCGTCTGTACCAGCACGGTGACGTCCTGGCGCAGCTGGCCCAGCGTCCAGCAACGTTCATCAAGCCAGGCAACCGGCGTGTCATCGGCGCGGGGCGCATTTAGCCACTCGCCCAGAGGAAGGGGTTTATTCATTGTGCTTCTCTTTTTTTATCACCCGTTGACGCACCAGCCACTCTGCCGCCATCAGTGTTCCCATCAGGATATAGGCCACCATGCCATTCCACAGCGTCCATAGCCGCATGTCGCCGTGCAGTACGGTAAACAGGGCGATTGCACCGTTGGCGATGAAAAAGACGCACCACACTTTGGTCACCCTGCGGGTATAGCGCACGCCAGCCGGGGGCAAATTCGGTTCACGCAAACGCGCCAGTCGTTCGACCAGCGGCATCGCGCTCCAGAGTGAGCCGCCAAAAACAGCCAGCAT
>JAFACP010000388.1 GCA_023425455.1 Pseudomonadota bacterium
GCCATGGCCTCTGCGGCTGACGGCGGTGAAAGTGATAACCGTAACGGTAAGGCGCTGGTTGATCTGCAAAACAGCAAAGTCGTTGGCGGGAATAAGACCTTCAACGACGCTTATGCCGCGCTGGTCAGTACGGTGGGCAGTACCACTGCATCGCTAAAAACCAGCAGTGAAACAAAAACCAACGTGGTAACGCAGCTGAGTAATCAGCAGCAGTCCATCTCCGGGGTAAACCTCGACGAAGAGTATGGCAACCTGCAGCGCTATCAGCAGTATTACCTCGCCAACGCGCAGGTACTGCAAACGGCCAATACTCTCTTTGATGCGTTAATCAATATCCGCTAATGACGAGGTGAGCAATGCGTATTAGCACCCAAATGATGTACGAACAGAACATGCGCGGGATCACCGACTCCCAGAGCCGCTGGCTGGGCTTTGGCGAGCAGATGTCAACCGGTAAGCGCGTGAACCGTCCATCGGATGACCCGATTGCGGCCTCCCAGGCGGTGGTTCTTTCTCAGGCGCAGTCTCAGAACAGTCAGTTTGCGCTGGCGCGTACCTTTGCCACGCAGAAAGTCTCGCTTGAAGAGAATGTGCTGGGGCAGGTGACGACGGCAATTCAAAGCGCTCAGGAGAAAGTTGTGTACGGTGGCAATGGGACATTAAGTGATAATGATCGCGCTTCACTCGCTACCGACCTGAAAGGAATTCGCGATCAACTGATGAACCTTGCGAACAGTACCGATGGCAATGGCCGTTACATCTTTGCTGGTTATAAAACCGAAGCGGCTGCATTTGACCAAACCACGGGCGATTACGAAGGTGGTAGTACGCCAATTAGCCAGCAGGTCGATGCATCTCGTTCAATGCAAGTTAGCCATACTGGCACAGAGGTTTTCGATACGTTCACCAGTAATGCTAAAACTGAGCCTGATGGTAGTACACCTGAAACAAATCTGTTCAAAATACTGGATGCTGCGATTGATGCGTTAAATACGCCTATTGCGGGTGATCAAACTAAATCGGATGATTTTACGGCCAGCATAGATAAAGCAAACCGTGGTCTGAGTAACTCTCTGGATAACGTCCTGACGGTGCGTGCCGATCTGGGGACCAAGCTGACTGAACTGGATAAGCTCGACTCGCTGGGCGACGATCGCGCGCTGGGCCAGACTCAGCAGATGAGCGATCTTATCGACGTGGACTGGAACTCGGCTATCTCCTCCTACACCATGCAGCAGGCGGCGTTACAGGCATCCTATAAAGCGTTCAGCGATATGCAGGGAATGTCTCTGTTCCAGCTGAACAAGTAGCGATTTAACCTCTTAGAACATGTCTTGAAACTGGGCATGTTTTGACTGCCCAGTCCGTATGGATTGGGCATTTTTTTTATACGCTTTCAGACTGCGCCGACATCACGCGCGCGCTTTCGCTCAGGCGGATCGCCAGCGCAATGGCGCCGCACAGGGTGGCCAGTGTGACCACGCCAGACCAGCCTGCGAGGGTATACATTTTGCTGCCCAGCGCGGAACCGAGCGCCATGCCGATAAACACCACCGTAAACAGCAGGGCATTCAGACGACCACGGGCCTGCGGCTCAAGGCTATAGACCAGATTCTGATGCGCCACCAGGCTCGACTGCAGCCCGAGGTCGAACCCTACCGCTGACAGGGCAATCAGGATCAGCTGGCCGTGCAGACCCAGGGCCGGCATTAAAAACATCAGCGCAAATGAGGCGGTGACCAGCGCCGCACCCAGCTGTGTCACTTTTCCGGCACCCAGTTTATCGGCCAGTCCTCCCGCCAGCGGTGCGGCCAGCGCGCCTGCGGCACCGGCAATACCGAAGGCGCCCGCGATGGCGCTGCCAAGGTGATAGCGTTCAGACAGCATCACCGCCAGCGTCGACCAGAAGGCGCTAAACGCGATCGACAGAAAACCCTGAGCCAGCGCGGCGCGACGCAGCGCCGGATAGCGACGCCACAGGTGGGCCATGGAGCGCATCAGCGCGGGATAACTCAGCGTCGAGTGGACCGCAAAACGTGGTAGCACACGCCACATCGCCACGCCGATCAGCGCGATACTCGCCGCCGCCAACTGATACATCACGCGCCAGCTGAACGCTTCGCCAGTTATGCCGCTCACGGTTCGCGACAGCAAAATGCCGAGCAGCAGGCCGGTCATCACCGTGCCCACGGTTTTTCCCTGTTTGCCCGCCGGGGCGAGGATGGCGGCAGCGGGCACAATGTCCTGCGCCATGGTGGCGGCCATGCCGATAAGCAGGCTGCTCAGCAGCAGCGTATGCAACTGCCCGGTGATGCTGCATCCCAGCAGGAACAGCGCCAGCGCGGCGCTTTTCATCAGGATCAACGTGCGTCTGTCGTGTCGGTCGCCGAGCGGAAGCAGGAAAAGGATCCCCAGCGCATAGCCTGCCTGGGTAAGGGTCGGCACCAGCCCCATCCCTGCGATACTCAGATGCAGCTCGGCACCCATGAGCGGCAGGAGCGGCTGCGCATAGTATATGGATGCCACGCTGAAGCCGGCGCCCAGCGCCAGCATTAAAATGACCCAGCGGCTGACGCCGTGGGGAGCCGGAGTTGTGTTCATCAGTTCATCCTCATTCGTTGTGTGCGGCTATTCTTCATCAGCGGCAGTTGCGACGGAAGAGGGCCTGGTGGTAAAACACTTATACGTATTACGTATGAGCGATAGCATGACAAAGAAAAATGAACGTATAGACAGGCTGGCGCTGATGCGCACGTTTGTGCGCATCGTTGAAGCGGGCTCGCTGTCGGCCGCGGCGAGGCAACTCGCCACCACGCAGGCGACCGTGAGCCGTCGGCTTCAGTCCCTGGAATCTCTGCTCGGGGTGCGCCTGCTGCTGCGTTCGACTCACGCCACCAAGCTCACTGACGACGGTGAGCGTTGCTACCAGCACGCCAGACGGGTTATCGACAGCTGGCTGGCGCTCGAGGACGACGTGGTGCAGTCGGAGGGGGAGCCGGTCGGGGTTTTGCGGGTACGCGCGCCACACGCGTTTGGTCAGGATCAGTTGCTGAGCCCGCTGGCGCAATTTTTACAGCGCTATCCACGCCTTTCCGTCGAGTGGATACTCAATGATAACCCGGTCGATTTTCTCAGCGACAATCTCGACTGCGCGATCCGCGTGGGTGCTGAAGTTGACCCGGCGACCGTTTCGGTGCTGCTGGCCGAAGTGCCGCGCTGTGTGGTGGCATCGCCGGCGCTGCTGGCGCAACATCCTGCGGTAAATACCCCACACTTTCTCCCGCAGCTTCCGTGGATAGCCATCAGCACCTTCTACCAGCGGCATGTGGAGCTGTATGAAGGCGACACGACGCGCGCCGCGAGCATTGCGATCACACCGCGGTTAAGCACGGACAGCCTGCATGTGGCGCGGAATATGGCGCTGTCGGGTGTTGGGGTGGCGATGGTATCAAGCTGGATCGTGGCCGATGATATTGCGGCCGGCAGGCTGGTGCATCTGCTCCCCGGCTGGCAGCCCGCGGCATTGCCTGTGCATCTGGTCTATCCCTGGTCGCGCTACTATCCGGCGCGTTTACGCCATTTTCTGCAGATGATGAAAGAGGTCATGCCGGCGATCGCCGGCATGCGAAAACCGCTCAACGGGCAATAAAAAAGCCGGCCATCGGGCCGGCTTTGTACATCACGCTACATTATTCAACGGGCTGCGGGCGGGTTGCCGGTGCCGTTGCCTGATGCGTTGCGCTGTGCCCGCCTGCGGAACCTTTGCCATCAAAGCTGAAGGTCGGACGGACCCAGTCGCTGTTGCGCGGTGCTTCCGGCACATACTCTGGTGCAGGCGCGCGGGTCATTGGCGCGCTGGCAATATGCGCACGGGCAACGACCGCCACGGCGGGCTCTGGCTGGGCTTCAACCGCGTGTGTTTCCGCGACCGGCTGTTGCTCTTCAGCGACAATCGCATCCCCGGCAGGGGCGGTGTCAGCCGTCTCTTCAACCGCTGCGTCGGCGATGGTTTCCGCGACGGCAACACGCTCTTCCTGCTGCGCTGTCGCTTCAACGTTTTCGTCGGCCGGTTCAGCAGCTACGCTCTGGGCTTCGGCCACCGCCTGAGGCGCGATCTCCACCGGGGCAGGAGCTTCTTCAGGCAACGCAACCCCGGCCTCGACGGCTGGCGCTGGCTCTGCCGCTTCAGTGCGCTGTGGCTCAGCAACCTGCGGTTCGGCGACGGCTGCGGCAGCGACGGTCACGTCGGAGACAGTTTCGGTCGTCGTGATCGCTTCTTCAGCGATCGCGGTCTCTTCAACTGCCTGCTCCGGACGTGCGAGCGGATAGCGGATCCAGACTTTGCCGGAGGCCATTTCCGGGGAGGCACAGGCGACAGCTAACGGCATTGGCGATTGCGTCGGGTAACGCTCATCACGGTAACGACGACGACGCTGGCCGCTGACGCGCAGGTGCCGCGGTGAACGACGGGAGCGACGTGGCATGCCGGCGTTATCGCGGTTTTCACCGTTTTCGTCCTGCCCGGCGTTGTTTTCAACCACGGCAGGCAGATCCACTTTTGCCAGCTGGGTGTTGGCGGCATTTTCGGCTGCGTCAACGGCGACCACGGCGGTCTCTTCCGCCTGCACGGCACCAATACGCACCTTCTGCGTCAGCTGGCGCTGTTTACGGCGCGGCATCACCTGAGCACGTTCTTCCTGCGGCTCTGCATCCTGCTGTTCTGCAGGTGCTTCGCGGTTCAGGTTTTTCACTTCCTGCTGGGCCTGACGCTTCTCGTCATTACGGCGACGATTGCGCTCGCGGCGCGGCTGCTGCTCGTCACGTGGTTTGGCCTTTTCAGACTCATCACCCGCCTGCTGGCGAATTTCGCGCTCTTCCGCATTTTGCTGCTGTTTCTCGCGGCGGTTACGGCGGTTCTCTTCGCGCTGCTCGCGGCCTTCGTTATTGTCAGCACGGTTATCACGACGCTCGTTGCGATCGCGACGGTTGTTCTGACGTTTACGACGATCCTGCTGACGTTCCGGTTTGGCCGGTTTCGGCGCCTCTTTCGGCTCCTCAACCTTCACCTCTTCGCCGGCGAACATTTTCTTCAGCGCGCCGAAGAGACGGCTCAGAAGACCCGGCTGTTCAGGCTGTGCGGGTTTGCTCTCTGCGGCCGGCTTCTGCACGGCAGCCTGAGCGGCAGGTTTTTCCAGCGTGGTTTCCGGCGGCGCTTCCGGCATGATGAAGGTGGCTAACGCAGGCTGCTCTGGCAGTTTGCGCTCAGCGGGTTCTTCATCAGATGGCAGAGCCATTTCCTCTTCGTGCAGCTTAGGCAGCAGATAGCTCAGCGTGCTGGTCTCTTCACCTTTACGGACACGCAGTACGTGGTAGTGCGGGGTTTCCATCTGGTCATTCGGCACGATCACGCAGCGAACGCCGCCCTGACGCGCTTCAATCGCACTGACGGCAGCGCGTTTTTCGTTCAGCAGGTAAGAGGCGATAGGCACCGGAACAATGGCGTGAACTTCTTTGGTATTCTCTTTCAGCGCCTCTTCTTCAATCAGACGCAGAATGGAGAGCGACAGGGATTCATTATCACGAACCGTCCCCGTACCGGAGCAGCGAGGGCAGACATGATGGCTGGATTCGCCCAGCGACGGGCTGAGGCGCTGACGCGACATCTCCAGCAGGCCAAAGCGCGAAATATGGCTGATCTGAATGCGTGCGCGATCCTGACGCACCGCTTCACGCAGACGGTTTTCCACCGCACGCTGGTGACGTACCGGCGTCATGTCGATGAAGTCGATCACGATCAGACCACCAAGGTCACGCAGGCGGAGCTGGCGGGCGATCTCATCAGCGGCTTCAAGGTTGGTGTTGAAGGCGGTCTCTTCGATATCGCCGCCGCGGGTGGCCCGCGCGGAGTTGATGTCGATTGCGGTCAGGGCTTCGGTAGTATCGATAACGATAGAACCGCCTGAAGGCAGACGGACTTCACGCTGGAAGGCCGACTCGATCTGAGATTCAATCTGATAATGGCTGAACAGCGGGATTTCGCCGGTGTACAGCTTGATTTTGCTGGTGAAATCAGGACGACCGAGGGCTGCGATGTGCTGGCGAGCCAGTTCGAGCACTTTCGGGTTGTCAATCAGGATCTCACCGATGTCCTGGCGCAGATAGTCACGGAAGGCGCGAACAATCACGTTACTTTCCTGGTGGATCAGGAATGGCGCCGGGCGGCTTTCAGCCGCTTTCTGGATAGCTTCCCAGTGTTTCAGACGGAAGCTCAAGTCCCACTGCAGCGCTTCGGCGGATTTGCCGACGCCTGCGGTACGCACGATAAGGCCCATGCCGTCCGGCAGTTCAAGACTCGCCAGCGCCTCTTTCAGCTCGGTACGATCGTCACCCTCAATACGGCGGGAGATCCCCCCCGCACGCGGGTTATTTGGCATCAGTACCAGATAGCTCCCGGCCAGACTGATAAAGGTAGTC
>JAFACP010000443.1 GCA_023425455.1 Pseudomonadota bacterium
CCTCTGCACCTTTTTCGCCTTCCTCTCGTCGCAATCTGCTGCGCACCGTTGGGTTGACGCTGGTCTTCCTGGTGTTGTTCTCGCTGTCAGAAATCATTCTTCTGCTGAAAGATCACGTCTACCAGCCGAAAGCCGGAGATATCTCTCTGTATCTGATCATCTCTCTGCTTGCTGCCGCCAGCGCCCGCTTCTTCCTGACCCGTTTGCTGCTGGCCGTGACGTTTATCGTACAGATCTCTGAGGCGGTCTATTACCAGTTCTACGGTCAGTTTTATGGCCCAAGCGAAGTCTGGCTGGCATTCGTCGAAACCAAAGACATTGCCAGCGGTATCACTGACAGCCTTGGCTCTCTTGGGATCTACTTCGCCATTATGATCGTGGCGGTGGTTTTCGCACTGTTCTTCACTAAACGTCTTGCACCACAGTGGCAGAAGTGGCTGGCGACACCCTGTCTGCTTGCCATCGTGGTGATGTTTGCCGGTCAATTCTATAAAGCCATCGACGGGCAGATGTATAAGTTCAACCCGGACCTGCGTCACTCATTACTGCGTAACGGCTTATCTGCAATGAGCTTCAGCGCAATGCGCCTGATCCCTGAGGCCATCTCCGGAGAAAACCAGAATCTGACCCATTACGCGCCATACCAGGTGAAACCGATTGAAGGTACCCACGCGGGTAACTACTCCATCATCCTGGCAATTGGCGAGAGCCTGAACCCGCACCACGTTAGCGCATTGGGTTACGGGCGTGATACCACGCCAGAACTTAACGCGTTGTTACACCAGTACAAAGGGACGGGGCGCCTGATCGTATCTAATGCGGTCTCTACACGGGTGGCCATCCCAATGCTGGTGAATAACCTGCGTGAGCCGGACAACTACGGCGCCTACAAGACAAAAGCGGCGAATATCTTCGCCAATGCGAAAAAGCAGGGCTACCAGACCGCGTTTATTTCTGCTCAGGGTCTGGAAGGCCTGAGTAACTGGATCGGCATTCATGACATCGATCTGTGGGAAGATACCCAGATCCGCCAGGCGCCGGACGTCGGTGCCGACGTTGTGCTGACCCCTTCTGTTGAACAAGCTGCTCTGGACTGGAATAAGCCATTCCTGATGGTGCTGAACAGTCGCGCGCCGCATATCCCTTACGAGCGTAATATCCCGATGGGCTTTGCAAAATTTTCTACGCCGCGTGTGAGTGACGATGTGGCGCAGAAGAAGAATGAGTATGACGATGCCATTCGACTGTACGACAGAGAGCTGGCTTCGGCTATTCGTACCGCACTGGCGAAATCCAGGCTGCCGGTGCTGGTATTCATCACTTCCGACCACGGAGAGCGCGTCGGTGACAACGGCCTGTTTGGCCACTCGGTTGTAGAGATGCCCATTGCTCAGGTGCCGCTCCTGTACTTCAGCAACGACCCGGCATATTCGATGAATGCTATCAGCCCACACATGCCGCTCAATCACTACCAGCTCGCGACGCTTATCAACAAAATGCTGGGTTATGACATCAGTAACCCTAACCAGAAGGATGATAGTTTCTTTATTACAGGCGGAGATATTCGCGGCCTGTCTGAGCGCGTAACCTACCATCTGAATGCGCTTCCCGAAGCGGAGCGCTAACCAGCAAAGTGATAAACGGGCAAACCATTGCCCGTTTTTTTATCCCCAAATGGACGTAACGCAGGCAAATGGATATCTAAAAACACCAAAGAGATAGCTTTAGACGGCCCAAATGCTTAGAATTTGCCCGCCGAAACTAAAAAAAACGGATAATCGCTTGGAATTGTTGTATACCGCCCTGCTCTACATCATTCAGCCACTGGTGTGGCTGCGACTGTTGCTTCGTAGCCGTAAAGCGCCTGCGTATCGTAAACGCTGGGCCGAACGCTATGGTTACTGCCGCAATAAAGTTGCCCCGGACGGTATTTTACTGCACTCCGTATCGGTCGGTGAGACGCTGGCGGCTATCCCGCTGGTCCGCGCCCTGCGTCACCGCTATCCGTCACTGCCGATCACCGTTACCACCATGACGCCAACCGGCTCTGAGCGCGTGATGTCTGCCTTCGGTAAAGACGTGCATCACGTCTACCTGCCTTACGATCTGCCCTGCGCCATGAACCGTTTTCTGAATACCGTGCGCCCTAAACTGGTGATCGTGATGGAAACCGAGCTGTGGCCGAATATGATTTCCGCCCTGCATGCCCGTAAGATCCCGCTGGTGATTGCCAACGCTCGCCTCTCAGCGCGCTCGGCGAAAGGGTATGGCAAGCTGGGCAAGTTTATGCGCCGTCTGCTCAGCAAGATCACGCTGATTGCCGCGCAAAACGATGAAGACGCCGAACGCTTTATCTCGCTTGGTCTGAAACGCAACCAGCTGGCGGTGACCGGCAGCCTGAAGTTCGATATTTCCGTCACTCCGGAGCTGGCGGCTCGCGCGATTACGCTGCGCCGTCAGTGGGCGCCGCGCCGTCAGGTCTGGATTGCCACCAGTACCCATGATGGCGAAGAAGCGGTTATTCTGCAGGCTCACCGCGCACTGCTGAACAGCTTCCCGGACCTGCTGCTGATCCTGGTGCCGCGCCATCCTGAGCGTTTTAAGGATGCCCGCGAAATGGTGCAAAAAGAGGGCTTCAGCTTCATCCTGCGCAGCAGCGGCGAAATTCCCTCCTCCGGCACTCAGGTAGTGATTGGCGATACCATGGGCGAGCTGATGCTGCTTTACGGAATTGCCGACCTGGCGTTTGTCGGCGGCAGCCTGGTTGAACGCGGCGGACACAACCCGCTGGAGCCCGCCGCTCATGCCATTCCGGTGCTGATGGGTCCTCACACCTTCAACTTCAAAGATATCTGCGCAAAGCTGCAGCAAGCCGAGGGCTTGATCACCGTGACCGACGCAGACTCGCTGGTGAAAGAGGTATCGACCCTCCTTACCGATGAAGATTACCGCCTGTGGTATGGCCGCCATGCGGTCGAGGTACTGCATCAGAATCAGGGCGCACTGACCCGTCTGCTGCAGCTCCTGCAACCCTATTTGCCTCAGCGGAGCCACTGATGGCCGCGCGTCTGTCGGTGGTGATGATCGCCAAAAACGCAGCTGACCTGCTGCCTGCGTGTCTGGCGTCCGTCGCCTGGGCTGATGAGATCGTCCTGCTCGACTCCGGCAGCGACGATGAGACGCGGGATATCGCCCAGGCCGCCGGCGCAAAGGTCTTTACCCGTAGTGACTGGCAAGGCTACGGCATTCAGCGCCAGCGAGCGCAAGCCTGTGCAACCGGCGACTACGTGTTGATGATTGATACCGATGAGCGCGTCACGCCTGAGCTCCGGCAGGCCATTGAGGCCGTGCTGGCGGCACCGCAGCCAGAGGCGGTGTACAGCATCGCCCGACGCAATTATTTTCTTGGCCGCTTTATGCGCCACAGCGGCTGGTATCCTGACCGTGTGACGCGCCTGTATGCCCGTGAACGCTACCAGTACAACAATAATCTGGTACATGAGTCGCTGGACTGCCCTCAGGCGAAGGTCATTCCGCTGGCGGGCGATCTGCAGCACCTGACCTGCCGGGATTTCGCCAGCTTCCAGCAAAAACAGCTCAACTATGCCGCGGCCTGGGCCAAAGAGCGCCATCAGCGCGGCAAGCAAACGTCGCTGAGCGCCATTTTCGCCCATACTGTGGGAGCATTTCTGAAAACGTTGCTGCTGCGCGGCGGCGTGCTGGACGGTAAACAGGGCTGGCTGCTGGCGGTGGTCAATGCCCAGTATACTTTTAACAAATACGCCGGGCTGTGGGCACTTTGCCACGGCTACTCAGAGAAAACGTGAGCCATGAGCACAAAAGCGATTTATCCGGGTACCTTCGATCCGATCACCAACGGTCATCTTGATATCATCACCCGTGCGGCCGGCATGTTCGACCGGGTGATCCTGGCCATTGCCGCCAGTCCGGGCAAGCAACCGATGTTCGATCTCAATGAGCGCGTGGCGCTTGCCACCGACGCCATTGCTCATCTGCCGAACGTTGAGGTGGTAGGGTTTAGCGACCTGATGGCCAACTTTGCCCGCGCCCAACAGGCGAATATTCTGATCCGCGGCTTACGCGCGGTGGCTGACTTCGAGTATGAAATGCAGCTGGCGCATATGAACCGCCACCTGATGCCAGAGCTGGAAAGCGTATTTCTGATGCCGTCGAAAGAGTGGTCGTTTATCTCATCCTCGCTGGTGAAAGAGGTGGCGCGCCATCAGGGTGATGTCACCCACTTCCTGCCGGCCAATGTTCACCAGGCGCTGATGCAAAAATTAGCGTAGTCTCCACCTCGCCCGCTAAACGGCATGTACCGGGCCTGCCTGCGCCTCACTTCTGGCACTGACGGCAATAAAACGTGGCTCGCTGGGCATGTTTTGTCGCCACAATCGGCGTCCCGCAGACTCTGCACGGTTCGCCTTTACGGCCATATACCTGCAGCTCCTGCGCAAAATAGCCCGGCTTTCCGTCGCTTTGCAGAAAATCTTTCAGCGTGGTCCCGCCCTGCTCAATAGAGCGCAGCAGCACCGCCTTGATCACCCGCACCAGAAGTTCACACTCCGCCGCCGACAGCGACGAGGCCAGTCGATCGGGATGGATCCCGGCGGCGAACAGGGATTCGCTGGCATAGATATTTCCCACCCCAACCACCAGCTTGTTATCCATCAGCCACGGCTTAATCGGGGTTTTCTTCTTCGCGAACTTCTCTTTGAGATAATCCGCGTTAAACGCCTCTGAGAGCGGCTCCGGCCCCAGATGCGCCAGCACGCTGTGCCCTTCCAGCGCTTTAGTCCACAGCCATGCGCCAAAGCGACGCGGATCGGTATAACGCAGCACTTTGCCGTTACTCATCACCAGATCAACGTGGTCGTGCTTTTCCGCAGGCAACTCTTCGGTAAGGATGCGCAGGCTTCCCGACATGCCCAGATGGATAATGATCCAGCCGTCAGGCAGCTCCAGCAGCAGGTACTTGGCGCGGCGCTGCACGCTCAGTACAGGCTTGTCGCTCAGCGCGTGGATCTCATCGGAGACCGGCCAGCGAAGGCGAGCGTTGCGGATGACAGCATGAAGGATCGTGGCACCGACCAGGTACGGTTCGATACCGCGGCGGCTGGTCTCAACCTCTGGTAATTCAGGCATAGCTTCTCCTGTGTGAGGGGCAGAATGCAAAAAACCCCGCGATTGCGGGGTTTTCTGTCACAAGGAAACTAAAATTATTTGATTTTAGCTTCTTTGTATACAACGTGCTGACGGACAACTGGATCGAACTTTTTCAGTTCCAGTTTTTCCGGCTTAGTACGTTTGTTCTTCGTGGTGGTGTAGAAGTGACCTGTACCAGCAGAAGAAACCAGCTTGATCTTCTCACGAATACCTTTAGCCATGATTTATTTCCTCGTTAAGTACTTAGTACTTTTCGCCACGGGCACGCAGTTCAGACAGAACTGTTTCGATGCCTTTCTTATCAATAACACGCATACCTTTAGCAGATACGCGCAGGGTGACAAAACGCTTCTCGCTCTCAACCCAGAAACGGTGAGAGTGCAGGTTCGGCAGGAAACGGCGTTTAGTCGCGTTCAGTGCGTGGGAACGGTTATTACCGGTCACCGGACGCTTGCCAGTAACTTGGCAGACTCGGGACATGTCTATTCTCCAAAAATCAAATTAGCTCGAGCTTCGTATGGGGTATCGGCGCCTCGTCAGGCTTTACAGCCCGGTCATCGCAGTTCTACACGTCCATCGCTCAGACTGCCTTACTGCAACCTGAATGATTTGGTGTCTAAGCGAACTCTCGATTGCCAGGCCCAAATGCCAAACCCGAGATTCTCAAAGGTGGCGTAGTATACGCTGACTCGGCGATGTGCTCAAGTCCCGAACAGACAAAGATCCCGATGGATCGCGTGAAATGGTCTAAATCAAGCCATGTTCAGCAAAAGAATGGTACTCACCGCGGCCAATTATCAGATGGTCCAGCACACGAATGTCCATGATTTGACAACATTTGACAATACGCGCGGTGATCTCTTTGTCGGCTTTGCTCGGTGCGGCACAGCCAGAGGGGTGATTATGCGCGAGGATCACCGCGGCTGCATTGACTTTTATCGCTTCCCGCACAATTTCTCGCGGATGAACCTCGACATGGTTCAGGGTCCCGGAAAAAAGGCGGCAGTGATTCAGTACCCGGTTTTTATTATCGAGATAGATCACGATAAAGATCTCGCGCTCGGCATCTGCCAGCTGGCTTTGCAGGAATTCGCGCGCCAGTTCAGGGGTTGCGATCGGTTTTTGCTCCTGAACGCGGACATTGTAAAAACGGCGCGCAAGCTCGGCAATCCCTTTCAACTGGGCATATTTCGCCACACCAATGCCATCGACATGATTAAACGCCGTCAGATCGGCCGTCAGTAAGCCATGCAGAGAACCAAAATGCTGCAACAGCTCCCCCGCCAGCACAAACACCGTTTTGCCCGGCGTGCCGGTGCGTAAAAACAGCGCCAGCAGTTCATCGTCGCGCAGGGAGTTAACGCCATAACGCACCATTTTTTCGCGCGGTAGCAACGCAGAAATATCTTCCATGCTCTGTCTCCTGTGGTTTATCGCTATGCTGCCACAGGCGTTACCCCCGTTCGATGGACCTGTTGTATTCTTGCGTAACGCTTCGCAAAGTGCCCGACGGACAACCCCACCCCGCTTTTGGGATTGTGATAAAATGCCCGCACTCTGGTGAAACCCAACAGGAAATAAGCATGATGAGCCTGGCCGGTAAAAAAATCGTTCTTGGCGTCAGCGGCGGAATAGCGGCCTATAAAGCGCCGGAGCTGGTGCGTCGTTTACGCGAGCGCGGAGCCGATGTGCGGGTCGCGATCACCGAAGGCGGCAAAGCCTTCATTACCCCGCTGAGCCTGCAGGCGGTGTCGGGGTACCCGGTGTCCGATAGCCTGCTTGACCCCGCCGCAGAGGCTGCGATGGGCCATATTGAGCTTGGGAAATGGGCCGATCTGGTCATTCTTGCCCCCGCGACTGCCGATCTGATCGCCCGCGTCGCAGCAGGCATGGCCAACGATCTGGTCTCAACCATTTGTCTTGCCACTCCGTCTCCCGTCGCCGTCGTGCCCGCCATGAACCAGCAGATGTATCGCAATGCCGCGACTCAGCATAATCTGCAAACGCTGGCCTCGCGCGGGCTGCTGGTTTGGGGGCCAGACAGCGGTAGCCAGGCCTGTGGCGATGTCGGCCCGGGGCGGATGCCTGACCCGCTGACGATTGTCGATATGGCGGCTGCCCATTTTTCGCCTGTCAACGACCTGCAACATCTCAACATCATGATTACCGCGGGTCCGACGCGTGAGCCGCTGGATCCGGTGCGCTATATCACCAACCACAGCTCCGGTAAAATGGGCTTCGCAATCGCTGCAGCTGCGGCAAAACGCGGCGCGAACGTTACGCTGATCGGTGGCCCGGTGTCATTACCGACGCCGCCGTTTGTGCAGCGCATTGATGTGACGACCGCGCTGGAGATGGAAGCAGCGGTGCAGGCGCATGCGCAAACCCAGCACATTTTTATTGGCTGCGCGGCCGTGGCCGACTACCGTGCCGAGACCATTTCTGATGCCAAAATTAAAAAGCAAGGCGATGAATTAACAATAAAAATGGTGAAAAACCCGGATATCGTCGCCGGCGTTGCCGCGCTGAAAACCCATCGTCCTTACGTCGTTGGGTTTGCCGCAGAAACGCATAATGTGGAAGAATATGCCCGGCAAAAACGTGCCCGCAAAAACCTTGATTTGATTTGCGCGAATGACGTATCGCTGGCCACTCAAGGATTTAACAGCGACAGCAACGCACTGCACCTTTTCTGGCAGGATGGAGATAAAATCTTACCGCTTGCGCGCAAGGAACTCCTGGGCCAACAATTACTGGACGAGATCGTTACCCGTTATGATGAAAAAAATCGACGTTAAGATTCTGGACCCGCGTGTTGGCGAGCAATTTCCGCTGCCAACCTATGCCACCTCCGGTTCTGCCGGACTTGACCTGCGTGCCTGTCTCGATGACGCCGTAGAACTGGCGCCGGGTGCCACCACGCTGATCCCAACCGGTCTGGCGATTCATATTGCCGACCCGTCGCTGGCTGCTGTGATCCTGCCACGCTCTGGCCTCGGCCATAAGCACGGCGTGGTGCTGGGTAACCTGGTTGGCCTGATCGACTCTGACTATCAGGGCCAGCTGATGGTTTCCGTCTGGAACCGTGGTCAGGACAGCTTCACCATTGAACCGGGCGAGCGTATCGCACAGATGGTGTTTGTACCGGTGGTGCAGGCAGAATTTAACCTGGTGGCAGACTTTGATGCCACCGACCGTGGCGAAGGCGGCTTCGGCCATTCCGGGCGTAAATAATCGCCCGACAGACACGCATCTCACAGCGTCATAATGCAATAACAAACCGCAAACGCCCGTTTGCGGTCGCTGTGTGGATGACAGCCTGACAAGTGCTTATTTTCAGGGGTATTTTGTAACATGGCAGAAAAACAAACCGCGAAAAGGAATCGTCGCGAAGAAATACTTCAATCTCTGGCTCTGATGCTTGAATCCAGCGATGGCAGTCAACGCATCACCACAGCAAAACTGGCGGCCTCTGTCGGCGTATCAGAGGCGGCGTTATATCGCCATTTTCCGAGCAAAACCAGGATGTTCGATAGCCTGATCGAGTTTATCGAAGACAGCCTGATCACCCGCATTAACCTGATCCTCAAAGACGAGAAAGACACCACCGCGCGTCTGCGCCTGATTGTGCTGTTGATTCTGGGCTTTGGCGAACGTAATCCGGGGCTCACCCGTATCCTGACTGGCCACGCGCTGATGTTCGAACAGGATCGTCTGCAGGGCCGCATTAATCAGCTCTTTGAGCGGATTGAAGCGCAGATGCGTCAGGTGCTGCGTGAAAAGAAAATGCGCGAAGGCGAGGGCTACAGCAGTGACGAAACGCTGCTGGCAGGTCAACTGCTGGCATTCTGCGAAGGAATGTTGTCCCGCTTTGTGCGCAGCGAATTCAAATACCGTCCAACGGACGATTTTGACGCCCGCTGGCCGTTAGTGGCGGCGCAGTTACAGTAATTGCTTAACAGGCCTGCGCATGACGCAGGCCTGTTAAGCATAGCGCCGCCGGCGGTTACGTTATACGCCGAACGTTTCGCGGTATTGACGCACCGCAGCCAGATGGTCGGCCATCTCCGGCTTTTCTTCCAGATACGCAATCAGATCTTTCAGGGTGATGATCGACGTCACTTTGCAGTTGTAATCGCGCTCC
The DNA here is from genome assembly GCA_023425455.1 of Pseudomonadota bacterium. Taxonomy (GTDB): domain Bacteria; phylum Pseudomonadota; class Gammaproteobacteria; order Enterobacterales; family Enterobacteriaceae; genus Enterobacter. Next base: position 9,332 of record JAFACP010000443.1, read on the forward strand.
ACTTCCTGAATCGCGGAAATCTCGCCGCGACCGCGCTCCTGGCGATCCAGAGAAATCAGCACGCCGGCAAGCGTCGCGCCATTGGCCTGAATAATCTCCATCGACTCACGAATCGCCGTGCCCGCCGTGATCACATCGTCGACCAGCATTACCCGGCCCTGCAGCGCGCTGCCCACCAGATTGCCGCCTTCGCCGTGAGTTTTGGCCTCTTTACGGTTAAAGCAGTACGGCACATCGCGATCGTGATGTTCCGCCAGCGCGACCGCTGTGGTTGTCGCAATCGGAATGCCTTTGTAGGCCGGACCAAACAGCAGGTCAAAATCAATCCCGGAATCCACCAGCGCTTCAGCGTAGAAACGGCCTAACAGCGCCAGATCGCGCCCGGTATTGAACAGCCCGGCGTTGAAGAAATAGGGGCTTTTGCGCCCGGATTTCAGCGTAAACTCGCCAAACTT
>JAFACP010000457.1 GCA_023425455.1 Pseudomonadota bacterium
GGTGAGTATTGCCTCTTTCCTGCTGATGTTTGTCTACTTTATCGTCGCGGATATCTGGATCCCGCTGACGCCGGACGCCACCGTGATGCGCGTGGTGACCCCGGTTTCGGCGCGTGTCTCCGGCTATGTGGCGGCCGTCCATGTCCACAATAACAGCCAGGTCAGAAGAGGCGACCTGCTGTTTACCCTGGACGACACCCCGTTCCGTAACCGGGTTGAGGCGGCGAGCATCGCGCTGCAGCAGGCGCGGCTGTCCAATGCCCAGCTGGACGCGCAAATCGCCTCCGCGCAGGCCAGCCTGAAAACCGCCGAGCTGACCGCGCGTAACGATCGGCTGACCTTCACGCGCTATCAGACGCTGAGCGCCCTGCAGAACGTGTCGCAGGCGGATCTGGATAAGGTCCGCACCGCCTGGCAGAGCAGTGAGCAGTCGGTTAGCGCGCTGAAAGCCAATATCCAGAACCTGCGTATTCAGCGCGGCGAGCGGGACGAGCAGCATAACGTCACGCTGCAGAAATACCGTAACGCACTGGATGACGCCCGGATGAACCTTGACTGGACGCAGGTGTACGCCGGTGCCGACGGCACGGTAAGTAACCTGCAGCTCAGCCCGGGCTTTTATGCCGCTTCCGGCACGGCGGCGCTGGCGCTGGTGAATAATAAGACCGATATCGTGGCCGACTTCCGCGAGAAGAGCCTGCGCCATACCCATCAGGGGACCGACGCCGCGGTGGTGTTCGACGCCTTCCCGGGGCAAGTTTTTCGCGCCCACGTGACCAGCAGCGACGCCGGGATCCTGGCCGGACAACAGGCGGTCAACGGTGAGCTTTCCGAACCGGAAACTTCAAACCGCTGGGTGCGCGACGCGCAGCGCATGCGGATCCACGTGGCGCTGGACGAGACGCTGCCAAAACAGCTGCCGACCGGCGCCCGTGCCACCGTGCAGCTGTATAACAGCGAAGGCGCCTTTGCGCGCTTCTTCTCCGGGATGCAGATCCGTCTGGTGAGCCTGCTGCATTATGTCTATTAATACGCTGGCGCGGGTGTTCACCCCGCACGGCAATATTGTCTATACGGCAAACGACTTTCGCCAGACCCTGCGCATTGTCTTTGCCGGGATGATTGCGCTCAGTCTCTCGAGTTTTTACAACACCACCTACGGCGTTTTTTTCGTGGTTTACCCGATCATGCTGCTGTCGCTGGTGCCGGTATTTAACCGGCATGTGGCTAAGCAGTTTGTGTGCAGCGCGGCGATAAACTGCATTGAAATGGTGATTATCATCGGCTATCTGTCACGATGGCCGCTGCTGATGACGCTGGTGGTGTTCGCCCTGTACGTCATGCGTTTTCGCTTTATGAGCAAAGGGCCGCTGTTCCTGTTTGGCTCGATGGGCGTGGTGTGCCAGAGCGTGATGCTTAACTTTATGAGCTATCCCACGACCGACTGGCATACGCTGCTGTTTTCCAATATCGAAGCCAGCGTGATGGCCGTTTTCCTCAGCGCGCTGATGAACTACCTGCTGCCGGACGTCGAGCCGCGCTGGCCGCCGCCGCTTATCGACAAAGATGCCGCGCGCGTGCGTCATGAGTCGCTGCTCTCCGGAACCGTGGCGACGCTGATTTTCGTGGTCTTCCAGATAAGCGATCTGAGCGATTCGCTCTCGGCGCTGATGGCGGGGATCCTGATCCTCTTTCCGATGCACTATCGCGGCGCGGTAATGAGCTCCGTCTGGCGCGTGGTCGGCGTGGTGCTGGGCTGTCTCTATATTCTGGTGGTCCAGCTTATCCTCTACGATCACAGCAGCCATATGGTGCTGATGATGCCGCTGATCGGCCTGGGGCTGGCGTTCGGCGCGCGTCTGCACGTGATGGAGAAGGTCGGGGCGGGCGTCGGCTTCGCCAGCATTACCACCATTGGCATTATGTTCGGCCAGAACATGCACCCTGACAGCGATCTGGTGTTCAGCGATCTTTACCGCATCACCTCTGTGACCGTGGCGCTGGTGGCGACCCTGACGCTGGTCTATCTGGTGCACCTGATCCTCAATCAGTTTGCGGCGACGCGCTACGTGATCGCGCCGCCTGCGGCGCATTAACCCAGCAGCAGGCCGGGCAGCTGCGAGAGTAAAAACAGGATCAGCCCGATGGTGCCGCCAACCAGCGTGCCGTTGATGCGGATAAACTGCAGATCTTTGCCGATGTTGAGCTCTATCTGGCGCGACATCTCCCGCGCATCCCAGCTTTTTACCGTGTCGCTGATGTGGCGGGTAAGAAACGCCGCGAAGTCCGGCGCCAGACGCTGCGCCGCCTGTTCCAGATGCTCATTGAGCGACGCCTGCAGGCTGGCGTCAGCGCTCAGCGTGTCGCCAAACCACAGCCCGGCGCGGGTGATGCGCTGCTTCACGCGGGAGTCTTCGCGCTGCATATCCGCCTTCAGCCACTGGCGCAGATCGGCCCACATCTCCCCGAGATAGCGGTTAAAGGCCTCGTCGTTCTTCAGGTAGTGCTTCATGTTCCCGGCTCTGGCCGCCATCTGCGGATCGTTTCTCAGGCTCGCGATAAACTTCAGCGTGGCGCGGTCAAACGCCTGACGGATCTGGTGGGTCCGGTCATGGCTGATGTCGTCCAGCAGCGTATTGACCGCGTTCGAAACCATCTCCGCACTCTGCTCACCCAGCCACTCGGTGGGCAGCACCTTCGCCTTACGCGGGTGCTCGGTCTTCAGCCAGTGAACAATCTGTGAGGCAATAAGCTCCCGCGTGCTGTCGCGCTGAAGCAGGGCGATCAGCCGGTTGATCATCGCGTCCAGCAGCACCTGGTGGCGGTTGTTTCGGGTCATGCCCTCCAGTATTACCGCGCCGGTTTCGCTGAAATCGACCTTGTCGATGGCCTTGTGCACGGCGCGCCTGAGCAGGCGCTGAATACGGTCGTCGTCGGTGAGCTCCAGAAAGCCGCCCATCACCTGGATCAGATGCTGGCCGACCCGCCGGGCGTTGTCAGGCTGGCTGAACCAGGCGCCAATCATCTGCGCCGGTTGATAGCGGCGGATCAACGCGACGAGCGACTGCGTGTCGAGAAACTTCTCCTGCACAAACTGGCCGAGGTTGTCGCCGATCCGCGCTTTATTGCGCGGAATGATCGCCGTATGGCGCGAAATTAACGGGACAGGCACCCGGCGAAACAGGGCCACCACCGCAAACCAGTCGGCCAGCGCCCCCACCATCGCCGCTTCGGCAATCGCTTTTACCCCGCGCACCCAGACGCTCTGGGGCAGAAACAGGGTTGTCACAAAGGTCGCCACGGCAATCAGCAGAAGCGACAGCGCCAGCAGCTTGGCGCGTTTAAGTTCAGTCTGTTTTTCCATGGCTTAAGCATAGAGGGAAGCGACGGGAAAGTGCAAAGCGGGCGGAAACGCGCGTTGCGGCAAGGCGACTTCAGCGAATGCCCGACGGGCAGCGGCACGCCGCCCGTTGCGTTATAACGCGTGGGTAAGCTGACGCCACAGCACCCATACGCCCGAGACCATCAGCACCGTAC
>JAFACP010000036.1 GCA_023425455.1 Pseudomonadota bacterium
AAGCTGCTCATTGACCGCCACACATTTGATGACGTTGGCGGCCAGCCCTGCGCACCCCACCAGCTGTGTGCCGCACCAGGCTTCGACGAACAGCGTGATGTCGTTATCCAGCCCCAGACCGCTGTCCGCCAGCAGATAGCGGATCTGGCTCAGGCGTTCCGGGTGTTTCGCCACCGTCGTGTGGCGAAAATCGATAGTGCGTTGCGAGTGCATCGTACCGCCTTACTTAGTGTGCCGCCGCAAGCGGGCTTGCCGGCGCTTCCATGATCACGTTACTGAGATGACCGATATGCTCGATCTCCACCTCAATGCGATCCCCCTCCTTCATAAACAGCGGTGGATTGCGTTTCTTACCGACGCCGCCAGGCGAACCGGTGATGATCACATCGCCCGGACTTAAGCGGGTGAAGGTGCTGATGTATTCGATAAGCTCCGCCACCTTGTGGATCATGCTGCTGGTGTTGTCTTCCTGCACCATGCGGCCATTCAGCCAGGTGCGGATCGCCAGGCTGTGCGGGTCAGGAATTTCGTCCGCTGTCGCCATCCACGGGCCAAACGCCCCGGTCTGTCGCCAGTTTTTCCCGGCCGTAAACCAGGTGTGCTGCCAGTCGCGGGCGGAACCGTCCATATAACAGCTGTAACCCGCCACATGACGCAGCGCCCGATCGCGGCTGATATTCTCCCCGCCTTTACCGATGATCACCGCCAGCTCACCTTCGTAGTCAAACTCGCTGGAATGACGCGGTTTTAGCACCGGTGCGTTGTGGCCGGTCTGGGAGTCCGGGAAGCGAACGAACAGCGTCGGCGCCGGGTTGTGCTGGTCAAACTCCTTACGCTTGTCGGCGTAATTCATGCCCACGCAGAGGATCTTTTCCGGCTGCTCGATCACCGGCAAGAAGGTGATGGCGCTCATCGGCAGATCCACCACGTCGTTCACATAGCGGGTAGCGTCTGCCAGCCCGTTCCCCTGCAACAGCGCCTTGAGGTCGCTGTAGCGGTCGCCCAGACGGCGACCTAAATCAATCACACCTTCGGCCTGCACGATGCCGTAGCTGCGTTTACCCTGGTAAAGAAAGCTTGCGAGTTTCATTATTCTTTCCTGAAAACTTAAACGAGGAAGTTACCCAGTATCAGCAGCGAGACGGAGACGTTAATCGCACCGCCAATACGGGTGGCAATCTGGGCGAAAGGCATCAGGCTCATACGGTTGCCTGCGGTCAGGATCGCCACGTCGCCGGTACCGCCCTGCCCGCTCTGGCAGCAGGAGACGATGGCAACATCGATCGGGTACATGCCAATCTTTCTGCCGACGAAGAAGCCGGTGGCGACCAGCGCCGAAACGGTGCTGACGATCACCAGCAGGTTGCTGATGGTGAACGCGGCAACCAGCTCATGCCACGGGGTGATCGCCACACCAACCGCGAACAGAATGGGGTAGGTCACGGAGGTCTGGAAGAATTTGTAGACCACCTGAGAGCCTTCAAGAATGCGCGGAGAGACGCCGTTAAACAGCTTCACCAGCACCGCCATAAACAGCATGCCAACCGGAGCCGGCAGGCCAATCAGCTTGTGACCGAGCATCCCCAGCATATACAGCAGCACCGCCAGCAGCGCGCCAGAGGCGATGGTGGTGACATCGGCTTTTCCGGAGAATGCGGGCTGAGAGGCGGTTTGATCGGTATTGGCACGGTTTGGCATCAGCTGGCCTTCACCGGACAGATGCGGATAACGTTTACCCAGCTGGTTCAGGCAGCCGGAGATGATGATTGCCGTCAGGCCGCCCAGCATCACCATCGGCAGCACGCGACCGAGCGCAACGCCCTGATCCATATGCAGTAACGTGGCGTAACCGATGGAGAGCGGGATCGCCCCTTCCCCCACGCCGCCGGCCATAATCGGCAGAATGATAAAGAAGAAGATCTGGAACGGCTCAAGACCCAGCGCCAGCCCAACGCCCATCCCGACCACCATGCCGACAATTTCACCGCACAGCATCGGGAAGAAAATACGCAGGAAGCCCTGGATCAGCACCGTGCGGTTCATGCTCATGATGCTGCCGACGATAATGCAGCAGATGTAGAGATAGAGAATGTTGGTGGATTTGTAGAACTTCGTGGTGGACTCAACCACCACATCCGGCAGCAGGCCATAGTAAACCAGCGCCGACGGGATAAAGGTGGCGCAGATCGCCGCCGCCCCGAGCTTGCCGACAATCGGCAGGCGTTTACCGAATTCGCCGCAGGCAAAGCCGAAAAATGCCAGCGTCGCCACCATCACCACGATGTCGCTCGGCAACTTTCCGCCCAGGCAATCAATGGCAATTAATGCCCCTGCGAGGACAAACAGCGGCAGAGGAATAATCCCCACTTTCCAGCTATCCATAATATGCCACCAGCGCTCTTTGAGCGACGGTCGCTGAATATCGATCGGGTCGTGGGTAACAGAGAATGAATCGTCAGTTGTGCTCATAATAAGCCCCTTAGTTATTTTGTGCATTCAGCTTAGAGACCTAAAGGCTTACTTTATGTGAGGAATGACATATTAAAACCGAAGTTTTAATGGCGCCTATGGTTTTAATGGTTTCTTTTATTTAATGTGATTTATCACTTATTTATTAGCGTGGTTTTTATGGTTTCTTTTCTAAAATGAACAAACAAATAACATTTATTCATTTAACCTTAAGAGCGACACGTTTTCGGATAAATCTTTTACAGACCCTGCTGTGCAAGGGATCACAAGTTTTTGGCAAAGCAGGCGTCAAGGCAAAAAAAGATGATATATTGACTATTCTTATTGATACCCTGCGTGATAGTTATGAAAGTGTCGTTTCAGATCAAGCTGTTTATTTCACTGGTGGCCTTTTTCTCAATACTGATTGCACTATTGGGCGGATATTATTATGTCGACGTTGGCAGACAGCTTTATGAGGAAATGAGCGCCCGCGCAAAAATACAGGCAGAAGAAATTGCACTTATTCCTGATCTACGCCGTAACGTTGAGCAAAAAGATATCAAAGCAATCCATGACTTTATGCAGAAAATAGCCGCCCGCAGCGACGCCAGCTTTATTGTCATCGGCGATAATAAAGGGCTGCATCTGTTCCACTCGGTGTTTGCTGACCGGGTGGGCAGCCGGCTGGTCGGCGGCGACAATGAAGAGGTGTTACACGGTAAAAGCACCATTACCATCCGCAAGGGGGGCTTAGGCATTTCGCTGCGCAGCAAAGCCCCCATCTTTAACGATGCCGGGCGGGTGGTGGGGATTGTGTCAGTGGGCTACCTGACCAGCTATCTCGACACCATTACCGTCAATAAGGTGGTCAATATCCTGATTGCCAGCGTGCTGCTGCTGATCGCCCTCTTTATCTTCTCGTGGTTTTTCACCCGCAGTATTAAAAAGCAGATTTTCTCGCTGGAGCCGCGGGAAATCGGCCTGCTGGTGCGCCAGCAAAAGGCGATGATGGAGTCCATATACGAGGGGGTGATCGCCATCGACGATACGCTGCGCATTGAGGTGATCAACCAGGCCGCGCGCAAGCTGCTTGGGTTAAGCCAGCCTGCCAGGGAGCTGCGCGGTCAGCCGATTAGCCAGGTGATTGCCCCGGTCTCCTTCTTCAGCGCCGGGACCATGCTGCGAAAAGATACCCATGACGAGATCTGCCGCTTTAACGATCTCACGGTGATCGCCAGCCGGGTGCGGATCATGCTGGAGGATTCCCTTCAGGGCTGGGTGATCACCTTCCGCGACCGCAATGAGATTGATACCCTCAGCGCCCAGCTCAGCCAGGTGAAACGCTACGTCGATAACTTGCGTATTATGCGCCACGAGCAGCTTAACCGGATGACCACCCTCTCAGGCCTGCTGCATATGGGCCGTTATCAGGAGGCCATCAGCTACATTCAGGCGCAGTCGGAGCACGCCCAGGAGCTGCTGGACTTTATCTCCTCGCATTTTAGCTCGCCATCGCTCTGCGGCCTGCTGCTGGGCAAAGCGGCGCGGGCGCGGGAAAAAGGGGTCGAACTGCATTTCGACCCGGCCTGCCGGATGGATAAACCCTTCCTGCCGTTATCGGAATCCGAACTGATCTCGATTATCGGCAACCTGCTGGATAACGCCATCGAGGCAACCCAGCGCGCGCCTCTGCCCCATGAACCCGTTGAGGTGTTGATCAAACTGAGTGAACGCGAGCTGATCGTTGAGGTGGCCGACCAGGGCGTCGGCATTACCCCGGCGATCCGCGAGCGCATATTTGAGCGCGGCATCACCACCAAAACGCGCGGCGATCACGGTATTGGCCTGTATCTCATCGACAGCTATGTCACGCAGGCCGGTGGCTGTATCGAAGTGGCCGATAACGCGCCGCGTGGCGCCATCTTTACCCTGTTTATTCCCGCGCGCGGAGCCGCCCGATGTCCCGCACAGAAACTGGAAGATACCGATTATGCAACATGAACTTATCGACGTACTGATCGTTGAAGACGAAAACGAACTGGCGCAGCTTCATGCCGAGCTTATCAGTAAACACCCGCGTCTGCGGCTGGTGGGTATTGCGTCGTCGCTGGCTGACGCGCAACGCCAGCTTGAGGAGAAACAGCCGCAGCTGATGCTGCTGGACAACTATCTGCCGGACGGGAAAGGCATCACGCTTATCAGCGATCCGATGCTGGCGCGGGCCAACTGTTCGGTGATTTTCATTACCGCCGCCAGCGATATGGACACCTGCAGCCAGGCGATCCGCAACGGCGCGTTTGATTACATCCTCAAGCCTGTCTCCTGGAAGCGACTGAGCCAGTCGCTGGAACGCTTCGTGCAGTTTGCCGAACAGCAGCGCGTGTGGAAAATCGTCGACCAGCAGAACGTTGACTCGCTGTACCAACTGCAGGCGAAAAACTACCGTCAGGATAACGGCAGTAAAGGCATTGAGGAGAATACGCTGGCGCGGGTGCAAACGCTGTTTAACCGCCAGACGACGCACTGCTTTTCGGTGGACGACGTGGTCAGCGAAACGGGATTAAGTAAAACCACCACCCGGCGCTACCTCGAACACTGCGTGGAGGTTGGTTTTCTGAGCGTCGATATGCTGTATGGCAAGATTGGCCATCCGCGCAGGATGTATAAGCGCAGCGAGGTGTAACTACTCTCCTCCTTTCCCCGTTCAGGGAAAGGGGGAGAGCAAATGCCGGTTACCCCTTCAGCACATAGCCATACAGCCGCTTGATCCCGTCGGCATCTTTTTCACTGTACACGCCCTGCAGCTCCGGCGAGAAGCCCGGCAGCAGGTTGACGCCCTCTTCCAGCGCCAGAAAATAGCGCTGCACCGCGCCACCCCAGACTTCACCCGGCACCACGCACAGCACCCCCGGCGGATAAGGCAGCGCCCCTTCCGCGGCGATACGCCCCTGCGCGTCACGAATACGCACCAGCTCGACCTCTCCGCGAATATAGCGCTGGTTGGCATCCTGCGGGTTCATCACCACCTCAGGCAGGCTGTCTTTGCGGAACATCGCTTTCTGCAGATCCTTGACGTTAAAACTGACATACAGATCGTGCATCTCCTGGCACAGCTGGCGGATCGTGTAGTCCCGATAGCGCACCGGGTATTTCTGGCTGATGGTGGGCAACACCTGCGCCAGCGGGGTGTCATCTTCTATGTGTTGCTCAAACTGACCGAGCATCGCCACCAGCTGCGCCATCTTCTCAGCGCTCTCGGCCGGTGTCAGCAGGAACAGGATCGAATTGAGATCGCACTTCTCCGGGACAATACCGTTTTCACGCAGGTAGTGCGCGAGGATGGTGGCCGGAATTCCGAATTCGGTGTAGCTGCCGGTTTGCGCATCGATACCCGGCGTGGTCAGCAGCAGTTTGCACGGATCGACAAAATACTGATCCCGGGCATAGCCCGCAAAACCGTGCCATTTCGCGCCGGGTTCGAAGCTAAAGAAACGCCGCTCCCGGGCAATCGTCCCGGTCGGGTGATCCTGCCACGGGCGACCTGCCACCACCGGGGGAATAAACGGTTTGATCATATGGCAGTTGGCGATAATCGCCTTGCGCGCCTCGATCCCCAGCGCCACGCATTCTGCCCACAGCCTGCGCCCGCTTTCGCCTTCATGAATTTTGGCGTTGACATCCAACGCGGCAAACAGCGGATAAAACGGGCTGGTAGAGGCGTGCAGCATAAAGGCATTATTCAGCCGCTTGTGCGGACAGAAACGCGCCTGACCACGAATGTGATTATCTTTTTTGTGGATCTGCGACGTTTGCGAGAACCCGGCCTGCTGCTTATGCACCGACTGGGTCACAAAAATGCCCGGATCGTTCTCGTTCAGCTCCAGCAGCAGCGGCGAGGTTTCCGCCATCATCGGGATAAACTGCTCGTAGCCCACCCACGCGGAGTCAAACAGGATGTAGTCACACAGATGGCCAATCTTGTCGATCACCTGGCGGGCGTTGTAGATCGTGCCATCGTAGGTGCCGAGCTGAATAACGGCCAGCCGGAACGGACGCGCATCGTCGGCTTTTTCCGGCGCCACATCACGGATCAGCTCGCGTAAGTACCCGTCATCAAAACAGTGCTCATCAATCCCGCCGATAAAACCAAACGGGTTACGCGCCGCTTCAAGATAGACCGGCGTCGCCCCTGCCTGGATCAGCGCGCCATGGTGGTTGGATTTATGGTTGTTGCGGTCAAAGAGCACCAGATCGCCACGGGTCAGCAGCGCGTTGGTCACCACCTTGTTGGCGGCGGAGGTGCCGTTCAGCACGAAGTAGGTTTTATCCGCATTAAACACCTTTGCGGCGAACTTCTGCGCATCTTTGGCGGAGCCTTCGTGGATCAGTAAATCACCGAGCCTGACGTCGGCATTGCACATATCGGCGCGAAAAACATTCTCGCCGAAAAAGTCATAGAACTGCCTTCCTGCCGGGTGCTTCCTGAAAAACGCGCCGTGCTGGTGCCCCGGGCAGGCGAAGGTGCTGTTTTTCATCGCCACATACTGGCTCAGGGTGTCAAAAAACGGCGGCAACAGGTTCTCTTCATAGCGACACGCCGCAGATTCCAGCTCCAGAAAGTCCTGCGCTTTGCCGGTGATCACTGCGGTCACGCCTTCAGGCATCACGACAAGCTCCTGCGAGAACATAAACACCGGCAGCTGAAAGCCGGTGCGTTTCAGTAAGGCCAGAATGCCGCTGCAGCTCTCCGCAACGGTAATGACGACTGCCGCCACATCGGTAAAATCGGTCGCGTCCAGCGTCACTTTCTCGCGGTGCGTGGACACGGTGGATACCAGCTCGCGGCTGACGGCAATGTTCATTGATTTCATAAGCGCAAATACCCGTTTCAGGGGAGAAAAAGCCCCGGACAGGGGAAATCCCCTGCCCAACGAATGTGTCTGACCGGAATCAGCTCCGACCGCCAGACATCAGTAAAATCAGAGCGCGTCTGGTTTTACTGTTGTCCTGCAGTGAGCCTGCGTTACCCTCACCGCATGGTGAGACAGGGTTCAGTGAAGATGATACGGACAAGCCTGCGCGCGGTGGTAAGAGATGTCATCATGGCGGCTCCGTATCCGGGAGGAGAAAATTCGCGCATCATGTCACCTTTTATTTTAGGGTGCAAGAAGGAATCATTATGCATTTAATCCTCGAATGAGGAGCGCCAGACGCCTCTGCCGTGTCATAATAATGCAACATCATTGATTAAATAACAGGAGCTTACCGTGGTTGTCGGACCCTTTATTAACGCTGGCGCCGTATTGCTGGGCGGCGTACTTGGCGCCGTATTAAGCCAGCGGTTACCGGAACGTATTCGCACATCAATGCCCTCGGTTTTTGGTCTGGCGTCACTGGGGATCGGTATTCTGCTGGTCATCAAATGCGCCAACCTGCCCGTTATGGTACTGGCGACGCTGCTGGGCGCACTGATTGGCGAATTTTGCTATCTGGAAAAAGGGATCAACCATGCCGTCAGTCAGGCCAAAAACCTGATCTCCCGCCCGGGGAAAATCAGAAACGGCAACCACGAGTCATTTATTCAAAACTATGTGGCAATCATTATTCTGTTTTGCGCCAGCGGCACGGGGATATTTGGCTCCATGCAGGAAGGGATGACCGGCGATCCGAGCATACTGATTGCCAAGGCATTTCTTGATTTCTTCACCGCCACCATTTTCGCCACCACGCTGGGTATCGCCGTCGCGGCCATTTGCCTGCCGATGCTGCTTATCCAGCTCACGCTCGCCACCTGCGCCACCCTGATCCTGCCGCTGACCACCCCGGCGATGATGGCCGACTTTACCGCCGTGGGCGGCCTGCTGCTGCTGGCGACAGGGCTGCGTATTTGCGGAATTAAGATGTTCGCGGTGGTGAATATGCTCCCCGCCCTGCTGCTTGCGATGCCGCTTTCAGCCCTGTGGACGCACTTTTTCGCCTAAGATTACGGCGAACTGGTGAGAGATTGTGCAGTCTGTAACGAAAACAACAAATTTCGTTGACGGCAGGTGAAGTGGTTTACTGAATTTGGCCACCTGAATAGAGGTGATACGCTCACCTCAGAACAACACAGGTGCCCCAATGAAAAGAAGAAATTTTAGTCCTGAATTCAAACGCGAATCCGCTCAGCTGGTTGTCGATAAAAACTACACCGTCTCTGATGCCGCTAAGGCATGGATGTCGGTCTTTCCACGATGACCAAATGGGTCAAGCAACTGCGTGAAGAGCGTCAGGGTAAAACACCAAAAGCCTCTCCGATAACACCGGAACAAATCGAAATACGCGAGCTGAAGAAAAAGCTACAACGCATTGAAATGGAAAGCGAAATATTAAAAAAGGCTACTGTAGATTCAATCTGTCAACGCAACACCCCTTTCAATTATCTCTTTAGGTGTTTTGAACTTCAGTGTCTTTCTCGGTCTGTTGTTTAGCTGAGCTGCAACCTGATCC
>JAFACP010000123.1 GCA_023425455.1 Pseudomonadota bacterium
GTCATGATCCTGCGCGACGGCAGCGGACCCTCCCTCTGCGGCAACCGTATGGCTACGCATCGGGTAGACTTTTGAAATCAGTGCGATTTTAGCGTTCGGATTCGCCTGCGCTGCAGCAATCGCAGCACGTAATCCAGCCCCGCCAGCGCCTATGACGGCAAGATCGGCTTGAAAAGTTTGCACGACATTCCTCCAGATTTTTGTTATTTCGCAATGCGTTGAACTAAAGGTAGCTCAACTGCCCGAAGGGGCGATTGCGAAAGCGTTTTCCACTGCTCCTTTATGGGTAAAACAGTATAACCGCGCGGATGTGAGGGAAATTTGACGTGTTCGATTTTTTTGCTGTTCTGTGCGGTGATTTATCATTGTGATTGATGAATAGCGTCACATATTTACCCTCCGCGCTGAAATACGCGCTTTTATTGCGCAAAATTTGTCTCCGCTGCCGCTAACGAGTAGACTTCGTGCCCTTGTCTGAAATCGGAGAAAAACTCATGAGCGAAACGGCCACCTGGCAGCCGAGCGCATCCATCCCAAACCTGTTAAAACGTGCCGCAATTATGGCGGAGATCCGCCGCTTCTTTGCCGATCGCGGTGTACTGGAGGTGGAAACGCCATGCATGAGTCAGGCAACGGTTACGGATATTCATCTGGTTCCGTTTGAAACCCGTTTCGTGGGGCCCGGTCACGCCGGCGGCATCAATTTGTATCTGATGACCAGCCCGGAATACCACATGAAGCGCCTGCTGGCGGCCGGGTGTGGCCCGGTGTATCAGCTCTGCCGAAGCTTCCGCAATGAAGAGATGGGCCGTCACCACAACCCGGAATTCACCATGCTGGAGTGGTATCGCCCGCATTACGACATGTACCGCCTGATGAACGAAGTGGACGATCTGCTGCAGCAGGTTCTCGAGTGTTCAGAAGCGGAAACGCTCTCCTATCAGCAGGTTTTCCAGCGTTACCTGGAAATTGATCCGCTGTCGGCGGACAAAGCGCAGCTGCGCGAAGTGGCGGCGAAGCTGGATCTCAGCAATGTGGCCGATAGCGAAGAAGATCGCGATACGCTCCTGCAGCTGCTTTTCACCTTTGGCGTGGAGCCGCAGATTGGGAAAGATCGGCCGACTTTTGTCTATCACTTCCCGGCAAGCCAGGCTTCTCTGGCGCAGATCAGCACCGAAGACCACCGCGTCGCGGAACGTTTTGAGGTCTATTACAAAGGTATTGAGCTGGCGAATGGTTTCCATGAACTGACCGATGCGCGCGAGCAGCAGCAGCGCTTCGAGCAGGACAACCGCAAGCGCGCCGCGCGTGGCCTGCCGCAGCAGCCGATTGACAGCAATCTGCTGGCGGCGTTAGAGGCTGGTCTGCCGGACTGTTCCGGCGTTGCGCTGGGGGTCGATCGTCTGGTGATGCTGGCGCTCGGCGCAGAGCAGCTGGGCGATGTTATTGCCTTTACGGTCGACAGAGCCTGACGCCACATCCCTCTGTGGGATAACGCAGGGGTGAGGGGGACTGGCCGCTCACCCCGTGTTGCTTACAGACTCCCTGCGGTGCGACCGCGTGCCGCTGAGGTCAATGTTCTCCCCGTTTTACGCCCGTCCAGGCTTTCCAGACGCATCTGGAACGGCGGGAACGGCATCTCAATACCGTGTTCACGGAAGCCCGCCAGAATCAGCTGATGGATCTCATGTCGCAGCGGCATACGGTGTCCCATCTCGGCGGCGTAGATACGCAGCTCGAAAATCTGGATCCCCTGCTGCAGATCGACCAGGAACACTTCCGGTGGCGGGTTATCAAGCACCAGCGAACAGCGTTCCGCGGCGGTGTAGAGGATCTGCGTCACCTCCTCGCTGCTGGCATCCGACGGCGCAGGCACGGTGAGCACCACGCGCGTGACGGAGTCGGACAGCGACCAGTTGATAAACTGCTCGGTGATAAACGCCTTATTCGGCACGATGATCTCTTTGCGATCCCAGTCGCTGATCGTCGTCGCACGGGTGTTGATCCGGGTAATGCTGCCGGTCAGATCGCGGATGGTCACCGTATCGCCAATGCGGATCGGCTTCTCAAACAGGATGATCAGGCCAGAGACAAAGTTGGCGAAAATCTCCTGTAAACCAAAGCCCAGGCCCACTGTCAGAGCGGCAACCAGCCACTGTAACTTCGACCACTCAATGCCAATCATCGAGAAGCCGACCAGACCACCAAACAGCATGATCAAATATTTGGTGATGGTGGTAATGGCGTACCCCGTACCGGGGGTTAAATCGAGATGCTGCAGCAGCGCAAGCTCGAGCAGCGCGGGGAAATTACGCACCAGCTGGGTGGTGATAATCAGCACCAGAATCGCAATCAGCACCGCGCCTAAGGTAATCGGCTCCAGGCTCTCCACCCCCTGAACCGTTGAGGTGACATCCCACAGGGAGATGTTCTCGAGGAAGCCGAAGGCGGAGTGAATTTCCGACCACAGGAAAATCACCGAGAGCAGGGCGACCAGCATCAGGATGGAGCGCACCAGGCGCAGGGACTGGGTACTGATGGCATCCAGATCCAGTTCGACCTCATCGGCTTCCGCCGAGCCCTCGGTACTGTTCGCGTGATGCGACTCTTCTTCTCCCCGGGCGCGCTGTGCCAGAATTTCCGCACGCCGGTGTCGGGCACGGTCGAAGGCCAGACGCCGGCGCTGGATTAGCATTCCCCGGCGGATGACGTGATACACCACCAGCAGCAGGAACCAGATAGCCACCGAGGTTTCCAGCCTTGCCAGCAGGGCCTTCGAGGTGGCGAGGTAACCTACCGCAGCCGCCAGTATCGCCGCAAGAGGCGCGCTGAGCAGCAGGTTCCACAGCAGGCGGTTAAACATGTTATCGCCGCTGCCTGTCTTATCGAGATAGAGCGGGATACCGGCGCGCTTCAGGCTCAGGGGCACAATGGCCAGCGCCCCACAAATCAACATAAAGCACAGCCGTCCAAGTGAGCCGGAAAATTCACGATCGTTGAGGTTATCGAACATGATCAGCGCCATGATCAGCGGCACGATAAGCCCGATGCTCATCAGGTAGTAGCGCATCGCTCGCGCGACGCGGTTACGCGGCCAGCCAAAGTGAGCGATGAACAGGCCGTTTGGCCGGGCGAAGGTCGCGCAGACCATCACCACCCACAGCAGCGGCACGGTCGCGGTCACGCCGTCGCCAATCGCGACCGCCAACGGATAAGGCCAGGCCTCGCGCAGGCCATAGCCCAGCGTCATCCACAGCACCGGCAGCGGCGAGGCGACGAGGATCGACCAGAACACCGTGCGCAGCGTCAGCCAGAAGTGATCCTGGGTGACTTTTCCAACCCGGGCGCTGGAACGTTCCAGGAAGCGGGTAAAGTGTCGACGTGAATAAATGCTGAAGCCCACCAGAATGAGCGCGCCCAGCAGCGGAATAATGGTCTCTTTACTGGTGAGCATCATGACGCTGGCGAGGCCCAGCTGGCTAAAGGTATCCAGCGAAATCAGACGACGCAGATCCTGCACGATTTCAATCGGCCACGAGAAGGTCAGGGGACGCACGTCCGAGGTCCAGAAGAGGTAGCGGTGCGTCGCCTCGTTCACCTCTTTCAGCGCATCTTCCAGCTGGCTGTTGGCAACCTTCAGCTTGGTCAGCTCCAGGATCAGCGTATCTCCCCCCTGCAGCAGGGAGTTCAGCAGTTCGCGCTGAGTGCGCAGCTGCGCCTCAAGAATACGGTTCTGCTCACTGGTGAGTGGTTGTCCATCTGCCTGATGGATCTGGCGGATCTGCGGCTGCTTGTTGAGGAGATCTTCAAAGTGCAGGCGCTGTACGCGCAGCTGGGCCATCTCGGTATCAAGCTGCTGGGGTTTTGGCATTTCGGGCAGGCGGGCGACCTGCGCGCGCAGCGCTTCACCCAGCAGGTTTGAGGCACCCAGCCACTGGGACTGTTCACGCAGGGTATTGAGCGCCTGGCGGACCTGCAGAGTCTGGTTGGTCGCCTGTCGCTGCTGAGATGCCACCAGATCCATACGCTGCGCCTGCTGATTCAGGGCGGCGGACAGCTCGCGGTTGACCTTGAACTGCTCGACAATTCCGGCCGGGAGATTATCGCTGTTTTCCGCCAGCAGCTCGGTGCTTTCCAGCGCGCGCTCGGCTTCGCGCTGGCGCTGGCTGTTGAGCTGGTTACGCAGCGCCTGCAGTCGGCTATCAAGCTGCTGGCTCTGTTTTTGCGCCAGCTCCGAACGCATACGCGCCAGCTCCTGACGGTTGTTGGCCGACAGTTGCGCCAGCTCCAGCTCGTCAACAAGCGCCTTGAGCTTCGCTGATTCAGCCTGCAGACCCAAATTTTGCGCCTGGATTTGTGGCGTATTGCCGGAGAGTGTACCGATACGGCGTTCGACGTCGTTGAGCTGGCGCCGGGCGTCAGTTTGCTGCTGCGGAAGCTGACTGAGGGAATCGG
>JAFACP010000160.1 GCA_023425455.1 Pseudomonadota bacterium
TCGCGCAGGAAAATGCCCTGCCTCTGGGCATCCTCTTTATCCAGGTTTGCCGAGGACGCGAGGGCATCGAAAAGCTCCTGCTGATGCTGCGCCAGCGCAGCATCCGGATACTCGAGCAGACGCGAAACAATGACGAGTTCAATCATGGGCGTGGCTCCGTTTTGCTGGTCACATCCATCGCGTCGATGCGACGGCTGTTAAACAGGTTGAATTTGCTGTCTGAGCCGTGGCAGCCATCGCCAAAGGTAAAGCCACAGCCATTTTTTTCCGGGAAGGCCTCACGCGCCAGTTCGCGGTGGCTGGCTGGCACCACAAAACGATCTTCGTAGTTCGCGATTGCCAGATAGCGGTACATCTCCTGCGCCTGCGCTTCCGTCAGCCCTACGGCCTCAAGTGCGCGGGTGTCGTTCACGCCATCGACGGTTTCCGCACGTTTAAAGTGACGCATCGCCAGCATCCGTTTCAGCGCCATCAGTACCGGCTGGGTATCGCCTGCGGTCAGCAGGTTAGCCAGATACTGAACCGGGATCCGCAGGCTTTCGACATCCGGCAGAATGCCGTTGCTACCCAGCTCACCCGCATCGGCAGCGGACTGGATCGGCGACAGTGGCGGTACATACCAGACCATCGGCAGCGTGCGATACTCCGGGTGCAGCGGCAGGGCCAGCTTCCAGTCCATCGCCATTTTGTAGACCGGCGACCGTTGCGCGGCGTCGATCACACTCTGCGGTATACCGTCTTTCAGCGCCTGCTCAATCACCGTCGGATCGTTCGGATCGAGGAACACTTCCAGCTGACGCTGATACAGATCTTTCTCGTTTTCCGTGCTCGCTGCGTTCTCAATCGCATCCGCGTCGTACAGCAGCACCCCGAGATAGCGAATACGGCCAACGCAGCTTTCAGAGCAGACGGTTGGCTGCCCGGCTTCGATGCGCGGATAGCAGAAGATGCACTTCTCAGACTTACCGCTCTTCCAGTTGAAGTAGATTTTTTTGTACGGACAGCCGGTGATG
This sequence comes from Pseudomonadota bacterium, assembly GCA_023425455.1. GTDB lineage: Bacteria > Pseudomonadota > Gammaproteobacteria > Enterobacterales > Enterobacteriaceae > Enterobacter. Next base: position 1,014 of record JAFACP010000160.1, read on the forward strand.
CACATGCGCCATCCGCGACATTTGTCCTGATCGATCAGCACAATGCCATCTTCTTCACGCTTATAAATGGCGCCGCTCGGACAGGTGGCGACACATGCCGGATTCAGGCAGTGTTCACACAGGCGTGGCAGATACATCATGAAGGTGTTTTCAAACTGGCCGTACATTGCCTTCTGCATGTTGGTGAAGTTCTGATCCCGGGCGCGTTTTTCGAATTCGCCGCCGAGGATCTCCTCCCAGTTTGGGCCACCGGTAATTTTATCCATCCGTTGACCGGTGATCAGCGAGCGCGGCCGGGCGATCGGCTGATGTTTACTTTCCGGCGCGTTATGCAGGTTCTGGTAGTCGTAATCAAACGGCTCGTAGTAATCGTCGATACCCGGCAGATGCGGGTTAGCGAAGATTTTACCGAGCAGCAGCGCCCGGTTCCCCATACGCGGCTGCAGCTTGCCGTTGATTTTGCGGATCCAGCCGCCCTTCCATTTTTCCTGATTTTCCCAGTCGGTGGGAAAGCCAGTGCCAGGCTTGCTTTCCACGTTGTTAAACCACGCGTACTCCATCCCTTCGCGGCTGGTCCAGACATTTTTACAGGTGACCGAGCAGGTATGACAGCCGATGCATTTATCCAGATTCAGCACCATGCCGACCTGTGAACGAATTTTCATTTTACGCTCTCCTGTACCTGGTCACGACCTTCACCGTCCAGCCAGTTAATATTTTTCATCTTCCGAACCACCACGAACTCATCGCGGTTAGACCCTACCGTACCGTAGTAGTTAAAGCCGTAGGCCAGCTGCGCGTAGCCGCCGATCATATGGGTTGGCTTCGGCGTAATACGGGTGACCGAGTTATGGATCCCCCCACGTTGTTCGGTGATCTCCGAACCCGGCAGGTTCACGATGCGCTCCTGCGCGTGGTACATCATGGTCATTCCGGCCGGCACACGCTGGCTCACCACCGCACGTGCCGTCAGCGCGCCGTTGCTGTTGAACACCTCGATCCAGTCGTTATCTTCAACCCCCAGATCTCTGGCATCCGCTTCGCTCATCCACACAATCGGACCGCCGCGTGACAGGGTCAGCATCAGCAGGTTGTCGCTGTAGGTGGAGTGGATCCCCCACTTCTGATGCGGCGTCAGGAAGTTCAGCGCTTTTTCCGGGTTGCCGTTAGATTTTGTCCCCATAACGGCGGCAACGGAGCGGGTGTCGATCGGCGGACGGTAAACCAGCAGGCTTTCGCCAAAATCGCGCATCCACTGGTGATCCTGATACAGCGACTGACGACCGGACAGCGTACGCCACGGGATCAGCTCATGCACATTGGTGTAACCGGCGTTATAGGAGACATGCTCATCTTCAAGGCCGGACCAGGTTGGGCTGGAGATGATTTTGCGCGGCTGGGCCTGAATATCGCGGAAGCGGATCTTCTCCTCTTCTTTGTTGGCTGCCAGGTGCGTATGGTCGCGACCGGTAAATTCACTCAACGCCCCCCAGGCTTTCACCGCCACATGGCCGTTGGTTTCCGGCGCGAGGGTGAGGATCATCTCCGCAGCATCAATCGCCGTATTCAGCATCGGCTGGCCTTTGGCCGGGCCATCCGCTTTGGTGTAATTGAGCTTACGCAGCAGGTCAATTTCGCTTTGGGTATTCCAGGCAATGCCTTTACCGCCGTTACCAATCTTCTCCATCAGCGGGCCAACAGAGGTGAAACGCTCCCAGGTCGCCGGATAATCACGTTCAACCACAATAATGTGCGGCGCGGTAACGCCCGGGATCAGCTCGCATTCGCCTTTTTTCCAGTCCTTCACCTCCAGCGGCTGCGCCAGTTCGGCTGCGGAGTCGTGCTGAATCGGCAGGGTGACCACGTCAGTCTCTTTGCCGAGGTGGCCAACGCAGACTTCTGAGAACGTCTTCGCGATGTCCTTGTAAATATCCCAGTCGCTTTTCGATTCCCAGGCCGGGTCAACGGCGGCAGACAGCGGATGAATAAACGGATGCATGTCCGAAGTATTCATGTCGTCTTTTTCGTACCAGGTGGCGGTCGGCAGCACGATGGCGGAGTACAGACAGGTGCTGGACAGACGGAAATCGAGGGTAACCACCAGATCCAGCTTGCCGTCCAGTCCGTTATCTTGCCACTCCACCTCTTCCGGCTTCACGCCCCCCTGCTTACCGAGATCCTGACCCTGAATACCGTGTTCGGTGCCCAGCAGGTATTTCA
>JAFACP010000200.1 GCA_023425455.1 Pseudomonadota bacterium
CCAGGATACCCGCCCCGGCCAGACGCGTGCAGGCATCGCGCATTTTGTCGCGTTGACCGGCCACATCAAGCCCGCCCTCGGTAGTCACTTCCTGGCGTTTTTCCGGCACCAGGCAGCAAAAATGCGGCCGGGTTTCGCAGGCGATTGTCAGCATCTCTTCGGTGACCGCCATCTCCAGATTCATGCGGGTATCCAGCGTCTGACGCAGAATACGGACATCACGATCGGTGATGTGACGGCGGTCTTCGCGCAGGTGTACAGTAATGCCGTCGGCGCCAGCCTGTTCGGCGATAAACGCCGCCTGAACCGGATCGGGGTAAGCCGTACCGCGCGCATTGCGCAGCGTGGCGATGTGATCAATGTTGACGCCTAACAGTAATTCAGCCATGACAATCCTCGGTTTTCTCGTCGTTCATTAATGCCTGGGCATAAACTGCCTGAATAATTCCCGGCTCTTTAAGGGTTTGCCGCCAAGATACGGCTTGAGCGCTATACGGGTAAAGCGTTTTGCCGCGCGTAGCGTCTCCGGGTCGGGGAATTCTCGTTCATAAAGCGCCCGGAGCTGTCGTCCGGTAAAGGTGCTGTTATCGATAACGACGCTGGCAATAAAGCCTTTTTCCTCCCGGTAGCGGTAGGTCATCGTGTCATCTACCGGCTCACCGCTGCCTGCGCAATGCAGAAAATCCACGCCGTATCCCAGATGGCCCAGCAGCGCCAGTTCGAAACGGCGTAGCGCCGGTTCCGGCGTGCCGCCAGCGCCAGCTAACGCCTGGATACAGTGCAGGTAATCGAAGAACAGTTCAGAGAAGCGTGTCTCATGTTCAAGCACGCGGGTAATCAGCTCGTTGACATACAGACCGCTGTAAAGCGTGATGCCGGAAAGGGGGAGCGCCAGAGAGACCGCTTCGGCACTGCGCAGGGTTTTCACCTCACCTCGTCCGCCAAAACGAACCAGCAAAGGCGTGAAGGGCTGTAATGCGCCCTTCAGGTTAGAGCGTCTGGAACGCGCGCCCTTCGCCACAAGACGCACGCGACCCGACTCTTCCGTGAAGACGTCCAGCATCAGGCTGGTTTCGCTCCACGGACGGCTGTGCAGGACAAAGGCGCGCTGCCATCCCTCCACGGTGTGTTAACTCAGAGGTCGTCGACATAACCGAGACTACGCAGCGCGCGTTCGTCGTCGGCCCAGCCAGATTTCACTTTCACCCAGAGCTCAAGGTGCACCGGTGCCTCAAACATTTCCTGCATATCTTTACGGGCTTCAATGCCGATGGTTTTGATTTTGGCGCCTTTATTGCCAATCACCATCTTCTTCTGCCCTTCACGCTCAACGAGGATCAGGCCGTTAATGTCATAGCCGCCACGCTCGTTACTCTGAAAACGCTCGATCTCCACGGTCACGGAGTATGGCAGCTCTGCACCAAGGAAACGCATCAGCTTTTCACGAATGATTTCAGACGCCATAAAGCGCTGAGAACGATCGGTGATGTAATCTTCCGGGAAGTGGTGGATCGCTTCCGGCAGGTGTTTACGCACGATACCGGCGATGGTATCTACGTTCAGCCCGGTTTCTGCAGACATCGGCACGATATCGAGGAAGTTCATCTGGCTTCCCAGGAACTGCAGATGCGGCAGCAGATCGGCTTTTTCCTGTACGTTATCCACTTTGTTGACCGCCAGGATCACCGGCGCTTTGCCTTCGCGCAGCTTGTTCAGCACCATCTCGTCATCCGGCGTCCAGCGGGTGCCTTCAACCACGAAAATCACCAGTTCCACGTCACCAATCGAGCTGCTCGCCGCCTTATTCATCAGACGGTTGATCGCCCGCTTCTCTTCCATATGCAGGCCTGGGGTATCAACGTAAATCGCCTGATACGCGCCCTCAGTATGAATACCGACAATACGGTGGCGCGTGGTTTGCGCCTTGCGAGAGGTGATAGAGATCTTCTGCCCGAGCAGATTATTCAACAGGGTGGATTTGCCGACGTTCGGACGTCCGACGATGGCAATAAATCCGCAATAGGTTTTTTCTTCGCTCATTCCAGCTCCAGCATTTTCAACGCCTGTTCGGCGGCAGCCTGTTCCGCCTTGCGACGGCTTGAACCTGTGCCAACCACCGGTTCACTCAGGCCACTGACCTGGCAATGGATGGTAAATTCCTGATCGTGTGCTTCGCCACGCACCTGCACCACCAGATAGGATGGCAGCGGGAGATGACGACCCTGCAAATATTCCTGCAAGCGCGTTTTCGGATCTTTTTGTTTATCGCCCGGGCTGATTTCGTCCAGACGGGACTGATACCAGTTCAGGATGAGCTTTTCAACGGTCTGAATATCGCTGTCCAGGAACACGCCACCGATTAACGCTTCTACCGTATCGGCAAGAATAGATTCACGGCGAAAACCACCGCTTTTCAATTCGCCGGGGCCAAGGCGCAGACATTCGCCCAGTTCAAACTCGCGTGCGATTTCCGCAAGGGTGTTACCCCTTACCAGCGTGGCGCGCATACGGCTCATGTCACCTTCGTCCACGCGCGGGAAGCGATGATAAAGCGCATTCGCAATCACGAAACTTAAAATGGAGTCGCCCAGAAACTCAAGACGCTCATTGTGTTTGCTGCTGGCACTGCGATGGGTTAATGCCTGTTGCAACAACTCCTGATGAAGAAAAGTGTAGCCCAGCTTCCGTTGAAGCCGATTAATTACGATGGGGTTCATGCGATACCAATAAATGAATGCGTCAAAAATGCAGCACACGAAACCGACCTGAGAAAACCAACGCGGTTTCGTGTGCCGTGGCCCCCTAACAGGGCCAACCTTAAACTTCGGGGGAATATTCTATACACAACGACGGGGG
>JAFACP010000266.1 GCA_023425455.1 Pseudomonadota bacterium
ATGCTTCCCTATCCTTCTGGTCGACTACACATGGGCCACGTGCGTAACTACACCATCGGTGATGTAATTGCGCGCTACCAGCGTATGCTGGGGAAAAACGTTCTGCAGCCAATTGGCTGGGATGCATTCGGCCTGCCTGCTGAAGGCGCGGCGGTAAAAAACAACACCGCCCCTGCACCGTGGACGTATGACAACATCGCTTACATGAAGAACCAGTTGAAGATGCTGGGCTTTGGCTACGACTGGAGCCGCGAGCTGGCCACCTGTACGCCGGAATACTACCGCTGGGAACAGAAATTCTTCACCGAGCTCTATAAAAAAGGTCTGGTATACAAGAAAACGTCCGCGGTTAACTGGTGTCCTAACGACCAGACCGTGCTCGCCAATGAACAGGTTATCGACGGCTGCTGCTGGCGCTGCGACACCAAAGTTGAGCGTAAAGAGATCCCGCAGTGGTTTATCAAAATCACCGCCTACGCCGACGAGCTGCTGAACGATCTGGATAATCTTGACCACTGGCCCGACACCGTTAAAACCATGCAGCGCAACTGGATCGGGCGTTCTGAAGGGGTGGAGATCACCTTTAAGGTTGAGAACGACGATCGCACCCTGACCGTCTACACCACCCGCCCGGATACCTTTATGGGCGCGACCTACCTGGCCGTGGCCGCAGGTCACCCGCTGGCGCAGAAAGCGGCGGTTAATCATCCGGAACTGGCAACCTTCATCGACGAATGCCGCAATACCAAAGTGGCCGAAGCAGATATGGCGACGATGGAGAAAAAAGGTGTCGATACCGGCTTCAAAGCGATTCACCCGCTGACGGGCGAAGCCATCCCGGTCTGGGCGGCAAACTTCGTGCTGATGGAATACGGCACCGGAGCAGTGATGGCCGTTCCTGGCCACGATCAGCGTGACTACGAATTTGCGACTAAATACGGTCTGAACATTAAGCCGGTGATCCTCGCCGCCGACGGTTCCGAACCCGATCTGTCTGCACAGGCGCTGACCGAAAAAGGGACGCTGTTCAACTCCGGTGAATTCAGCGGCCTGAGCTTCGAAGAGGGCTTTAATGCCATCGCCGACAAGCTGGCATCTCTCGGCGTGGGTGAGCGAAAAGTTAACTACCGCCTGCGCGACTGGGGGGTTTCCCGTCAGCGCTACTGGGGCGCGCCAATTCCAATGGTGACCCTGGAAGACGGTACCGTGATGCCGACGCCGGAAGACCAACTGCCGGTTATCCTGCCGGAAGACGTGGTGATGGATGGTATCACCAGCCCAATTAAAGCCGATCCTGAGTGGGCGAAAACCACCGTGAACGGTCAACCTGCACTGCGTGAAACGGACACCTTTGATACCTTTATGGAGTCCTCGTGGTACTACGCGCGCTACACCTGCCCGCAGTATCAGGAAGGTATGCTGGACGCTGATGCCGCGAACTACTGGCTGCCGGTGGATATCTACATCGGCGGTATTGAACACGCGATCATGCACCTGCTCTACTTCCGCTTCTTCCACAAGCTGATGCGCGATGCGGGCCTGGTAAACTCTGATGAGCCAGCCAAACAGCTGCTCTGTCAGGGAATGGTGCTGGCGGACGCGTTCTACTTTGTTGGCGAAAACGGCGAGCGTAACTGGGTTTCCCCGAAAGAGGCGATCGTTGAGCGCGACGAGAAAGGCCGTATCGTGAAAGCGAAAGACGCGGCAGGCCATGAGCTGGTGTATACCGGCATGAGCAAAATGTCCAAGTCGAAAAACAACGGCATCGATCCGCAGGAGATGGTCGAACGTTATGGCGCCGATACCGTGCGTCTGTTCATGATGTTTGCCTCCCCGGCCGACATGACGCTGGAGTGGCAGGAGTCAGGGGTTGAAGGAGCTAACCGCTTCCTGAAGCGCGTCTGGAAACTGGTTTACGAACACACCACGCTGGGCGACGCACCGGCGCTGGATGTGGCTGCGCTGAGCGAAGATCAGCAGGCGCTGCGCCGCGACGTGCATAAAACGATTGCCAAAGTGACCGACGATATTGGCCGTCGTCAGACCTTCAATACCGCTATTGCGGCTATTATGGAACTGATGAACAAGCTGGCGAAAGCACCGCAGGACGGCGAGCAGGATCGCGCCTTAATGCGTGAAGCACTGCTTGCGGTCGTGCGCATGCTGAACCCGTTCACCCCGCACGCCAGCTTCACCCTGTGGCAGGAGCTGAAAGGCGAAGGCGATATCGACAATGCGCCATGGCCCGTTGCTGATGAATCCGCGATGGTTGAGAACACAACGCTGGTTGTGGTTCAGGTCAACGGTAAAGTACGCGGTAAAATTACCGTTGCCGTGGACGCAACAGAAGAGCAGGTTCGCGAGCGCGCAGGCCAGGAACATCTGGTGGCGAAATATCTTGAGGGCGTTACCGTACGTAAAGCGATCTACGTACCGGGTAAACTGCTGAATCTGGTCGTTGGCTAAGCGCGGGAGGAAACGTGCGACAACTGGCAACAATACTCTTATCTCTGGCGGTGCTGGTCACCGCAGGGTGTGGCTGGCATCTGCGCAATACCACGGCGGTGCCTGCTCAGATGAAAACCATGATCTTCGACTCGTCGGATCCGAACGGTCCACTCAGTCGCGCCATTCGCAATCAGCTGCGCCTCAATGGCGTTGAGCTGATTGAGAAGGGGTCGCTGCGCCAGGACGTACCGTCGTTCCGCGTTCTGCGGATGTCTCTTAGCAAAGATACCGCGTCGGTGTTCCAGAATGGCCGCACGGCAGAATACCAGATGGTGATGTCGGTAAACGCTGCCGTGCTCATTCCGGGTAAAGATATTTACCCGATCAGCACGAAAGTCTACCGTTCGTTCTTTGATAACCCGCAGACCGCGCTGGCAAAAGATGCGGAGCAGCAAATTATCATTAACGAAATGTACGACAAAGCGGCCGAGCAGCTGATCCGTAAGCTGCCGGGTATTGAGGCATCCTCGAAAGAAGGTGCTGACATCGTAGACAAACCGGAGGAAAACGCCTCTCCGGTTTCAACTTCGATGGGTAACTGATGCTCAGGTTGTACCCTGAACAACTCCGCGCGCAGCTCAATGAGGGGCTGCGCGCGGCGTATCTGTTACTCGGCAACGATCCGTTATTACTGCAGGAAAGCCTTGATGCCGTGCGGAATGCAGCGGTTGCACAAGGTTTCGACGAACACCACACTGTCCAGCTCGATAACCACACCGACTGGAACGCCCTGTTCTCACTCTGCCAGGCCATGAGCCTGTTTGCTTCACGCCAGACCATCCAGATCCTGCTGCCAGAAAATGGCCCTAACGCGGCAATCAATGAACAGCTGGCGACGCTGGTTAGTCTGCTGCATGGCGATCTGCTGCTGATTGTCCGCGGTAACAAGCTCAGTAAAGCGCAGGAAAATGCGGCATGGTTTACCCAACTCGCCGCCAGCGCAGTGCAGGTCACCTGCCAGACGCCGGAACAGGCACATTTACCAAAGTGGGTTGCAGCCAGAGCAAAGCAGCACAACCTGCAGTTAGATGACGCGGCAAATCAGCTGCTATGCTACTGCTACGAAGGCAACCTGCTGGCACTGGCGCAGGCGCTGGACAGGCTCTCTCTGCTATGGCCGGACGGTAAGCTCACCTTGCCACGGGTTGAAAAAGCGGTTAACGATGCCGCCCATTTCACCCCGTTCCACTGGGTCGATGCGTTGCTGTCGGCCAAAAGCAAACGTGCTCTGCATATCCTGCAGCAGTTGCGCCTTGAGGGCAGTGAACCGGTTATTTTACTTCGCACGCTCCAGCGTGAGCTGCTGCTGCTGATAAACCTGAAGCGCCAGTCAGCGCACACCCCGTTACGCTCGCTGTTTGATAAACATCGTGTCTGGCAAAACCGCCGGGGGATGACCACCGAGGCGATAAACCGCCTGAGTCATGAACAGCTTCGTCAGGCCGTTCAGTTGCTGATG
>JAFACP010000331.1 GCA_023425455.1 Pseudomonadota bacterium
ATCTTCAATAGCATAACGGCCGCTGATCATTGACCGAATATTGTTCCAGACCCCGGATACCAGCACCATCGCAACGTGTACGAGCACAAACAGAACCAGCAGGTTTGCCGTAATAAAGTGCAACGTCCGGGCCGAGGGCCGACCGCCAAACAGATCGGGTAAAAAGGGAAAAGCAGCGTCAAGCGCCGGAGACATCGTTAATCCCGTCAGCACCATCAACGGCAGCAGCAGAAAGATCACCAGCAGATAGGTGATTTTCTGCAGGGCGTTATAGCGCCGCGCCTCCTTCCCACGGGCAAACCGCAGGCGGGCATGATTGCGTGTTTCCTGCCACAGGTGACGTAAGGTTAACTGCTGGCGGTCCGGCAAAAGATCGCGTCTGAAGTGCCGGGACCCGACGCCATGCAGCAGATAGATCAGTCCGTTTATCACCAGCAACCAGGCGAAAAAGAAATGCCAGTGTCGGCCCGCGCCAAGATCCTGCCAGGCAGGGAGAGTAAGCCAGCCGGGAAAGGCACGCGGCGTCATCACGCCCTCATTGTTTGAAACGCCAAATATGCCGGTGGTGTCAATGCCTGACGACCCCAGCTGCAGATAGCCCGTTAATTTATCGCCCGTTTGCCGGCTGCCAATTGCAAACACAGGATGGTCCGCATCGGCGCCATATTGTCCCCAGTAGAGACGAGGATGGGCATTAAAGATCTGCAGTCCGCTCATCAGCAGAAATGAAAAGCACAGGACATTGACCCAGTGGGTCAGGCGTACCACCCGCGAATGGCGTAAAACCATCAGGGTTTTCTTTTGTTGACGTCTTTTCATCGTGATCTCCAGCCAGCCAGAACGGTCGTCTGACTGGCAATGGATAGCAGAGGTGGGATTACATCGGAGGCGTGATGCCGTTTTTACCGACAATCAACGAGCTGGCAGAAAGTTTACCGTCTGCACCTTTTTGTGCCGGAACGAAAACCACGGTGCCGGGCTTAACATCGTCCAGGGTTGCCGGAGCCAGGGTGACCACCGGCGTACCTTCAGGAATAGCGATTTTTTTCTCGTGGCCGTGATAGGTCACCGTAACTTCTCCCTTATTCACTGTCTTAACGGCGTTAGCCACGGTAGCGTTGGTCATTGAGCTTCCCGGTTTTAAATCCCAGTTGAAGCTACCTTCACCGGCGCCTTTAAGCTGAGCCGGAAAAATCAGCACTTCCAGAGCACCGTCGCCACCGTCTGATTCAGGCAAAGAGGCAATGCCGACATAGTCCCCTTTTTTAATATCGTTGATACTGGCCTTCACTACAGCAGACGTCATCCATCCTTTATTCATGCTAACCGCGACATGAGTGCCCTCCCGGGACGTAATAGTGAGCTGATTACCGTTCAGTGAATCAACCACGCCCCGCACCTGAACATGACCATTGGGTGCGGCATTACCCGCCGCTTCGGCTCCTGTGGCAACAAGGGAAAGGGAGGCGCTCAATAGAAGTGAACCCAGCAAAAAACGCGATGAAATAGGCATTACGGATATCCTCATTGTGGTTTCTAAACCATTCATAATTCATCTCCCTGGAACAATATTCGCCCCAGGAGGGGATAAATCGGCAGGCCAGTCAGCGTTTAAAATCTGCGATCGCCTCTGGCGTATTGACATCTTTAACCTATCACACCAACCTACCAGTTGGTAGGTTAAAAACTAAAATAATATTCCCCTTTAAATATCAATAAGTAAAACTCGGTCTCCGGTACTGATTCGCACCGTTCCCGGGAAAATGTCTGCACGCGGAGCTTAGTGCGCTAGCCAGACTGAGGCCGCTCATTGAGCAACTTCAGGTTTGGCGGTGTTTCACGACACGAAAGGATCTTTTTTTCAGCGACTGAAGCGCACTCCGCCGCAGGCGGGCATCAAATGGGCATATCTCACTGGATAACCCATTGATAAAAAAGAGAGCATCTGACGGAGCGCGGTATACTCAGCGGAAGAGTACCTTTCAGACGCCTTAATGTGAGGAAATATAATCTGATTCGGTCGTCGATGCCGGCAGGGCAAAAGCCTGCCGCATACGTTCAACTTCACGAAGCGGAGTTAATCCGAAAAGGCGCTTAAACTCACGGCTGAATTGCGACACGCTTTCGTACCCCACGCGCACCCCTGCCGCTGACGCGGTGAGATTATGGCGCAACATTAACAAGCGCGCCTGATGCAGCCGGGTCGATTTCAGATATTGCATCGGTGAGGTATTGGTCACGGTTTTAAAATGGCTGTGGAAGGTCGGGATGCTCATCCCTGCGGTTTTGGCTAACGCCGGCACGTCAAGATCCGAATCATACTCGGCATGTAATTGCCGTAGCGCTTTCGCCACCTTGCCAAACTGACCCTGCATATTAAGGGCGCTGCGCAGCGTTGCTCCCTGCTCCCCCGTTAGCACCCGGTAATAGAGCTCCCGCAGGCAAGCAGGCCCTAAAATCTCCGCATCCAGCGGCGATGACATGATGTGTAAAAAACGCAGCACCGAGCTGCGCATCGCCTCATCCATGATGCTCGACATCATGCTGCGCGGAGGGGCGATAGCAGCGCTCCCGCGCCCATCCAGCTCCAGCATCAGACCGGCGGCCAGAGTGAAGTCCAGACGGATATAAATGGCGAGCATTGGCTCGGTGGCGCTGGCATCCGTTTCCATCGTAAACGGAACCGGTACAGAGACCATCAGATAATGCTGCGCATCATACAAATAGACATCCCCACCGAGGAAACCGCGCTTTTTCCCCTGCACCACAATCACGATGCCAGGCTCGTATAATACCGGCGTCCTCAACAACGGACGATCGGAACGTAAAAAGCGTACGTCGGGAAGCGCGGTAAGATTGTAGCCCTCATGCGGCATAAGCTGCTCAAGCAGCGATACCATCCGGCTCGCGATCGGTGAGGCGTTCGTTGTCATATCATCCACAATCGAAAGAGTAACCTTATTGCAGTGTGTCACTCGCTGACCATGCCGTCCAGACGACTCATAGAATCAGGCAAAGATTGCAGAGGATTAGCGCTACGAATCACAACCCTGTCCCCCTATTCTGCTTCCTCCAGCTAACGGAGGAGAAGTTTATGAACTCAGCAAAGTTATTTTTCATTACTGGCGTCAGCAGCGGCTTCGGACGTGCGCTGGCGGAAGAAGCTCTCAGCGCGGGACATCGGGTTGTCGGGACGCTAAGAAACGAACAGGCGAAAGCGGAATTTGATGCCCTGGCACCGGGACGGTCTTTTGGCATGCTACTGGACGTGACTGATTTTGCCGCCATTCCCGCCGTGGTGGCGGACGTGGAACAACGTATTGGTAGCGTGGATGTATTGGTCAACAATGCCGGTTACGGCCACGAAGGCGTGATGGAAGAATCTCCGATAAGTGAGCTTATTCAACAATTTAACGTCAATGTGTTTGGCGCAGTGGCAATGATAAAAGCCTTTCTACCCGCTTTCCGCGCTCGTCGCGCCGGCCATATTCTGAATATCACCTCGATGGGGGGATCCATCACCATGCCCGGCATCAGCTACTACTGCGGCAGTAAATTCGCCCTGCAGGGAATTTCGGAAACCTTAACGAAAGAACTTAAGCCTTTTAATATTGCCGTTACGGCGATCCAGCCCGGCTCATTCCGGACTGACTGGGCCGGGCGGTCAATGGTGCGATCGCCACGGAGCATTAGCGATTACGATCAAAGTTTCGCGCCGATTAGGGAAACACGGATACAACGTAGTGGTCATCAGCCGGGCAATCCGGCCAGGGCGGCAAAGGCAATGCTGCAACTCATTGCAAGCCCAACCCCTCCGGCCTCTCTGTTGCTGGGGAGCGATGCGTTGACATTAGTGAAGGAGAAGTTACAGCAGGTAAGTGCAGATATCGATGCCTGGCAGGCGATCAGTCGTTCAACCGACGACGAGCACAGCGGGGCGTAAAAACCCCCGTCGGTCAGGTCGCCGCCGGATCACAAGGCACTGAACCCGTCCTGAAACTGTGCCGACTGTTGTCGGCACAGTTTTAGCGTTAATCCGGATTCATCGCGTGGAAAAGGGTTTTGAACGTCCCCTCTTTCTCCGCCCAGCGTCGTCCTTTATCTCCTTCAAGCAAGATCTCACCGTCAGTGGCGGGTCTCGATAAGCGTCATCACGCGGGTGATATATTCCACTAAAGGCATAGCCCGGCTATCCGTTTCCTGGGCGTTACCCGTAAGCGCTGTTTGTACATAGGGTGGCGATAACTCGAGGACTTCAACGGGGATATGCCGCAACTGGTGGCGTAACGAGATCAGCCACGAATGCAAAAAAGCTTTACTGGCGCAATAGCAGGGGAAATCGGCTTTGGGTACAAACGCCAGAGCCGAACTGGTTGCCATAAAAGTGGCATCAGGCTGATGTTTAATGAGGGGAATAAACGCTGCCGCCGTGCGCAGGGGACCAAGGATATTGGTACTCACTATCTCCTGAGCCACGTCAGCGTTCCAGTTATCATCAGCACAATGCTCAGCCCGTGAAATGCCGGCATTGGCAATCACCACATTAAGGTCCGGAAAACGGGCTTTAACCCCGGCCGTGACGGCATTAACCATGACATCATTGTTAATATCGAGCCTGAAACCGGTGATCCCTGGATGGGTGCGCATAATGTCATCAAGCAAATGCTGGCGACGTCCGGTAATGATGACCCGGTTGCCGCGAGCATAGAACGCCTCTGCCAGCGCGCGACCAATCCCGCTTGTGGCACCTGTGATCAGAATAGTATTGCCGCTAATTTTCATAATAGATCCTCTCCGACTGGGACAAGTGGAAAGGCGACGAAACGGTGATCAACACAACGAGAAATGCTGAGGATGAAAAACAGAACGTCGCCACTTACGATCCCCTGCTCTCTGCTGAGACCCCGGGTATCAGGGCGCGTTGGATGACGGTAACGCCTACGGCATTGTGGAAATGCGCGTTGATTATATTTCCCTCATTCAGGAC
>JAFACP010000372.1 GCA_023425455.1 Pseudomonadota bacterium
TAACAGGCTACTTCCTCCGTGAGCTCCGGCGGGACTTCGGTTTCCCGGAAGCGCTGTCGCAGCGTATCCCGCCAGCGCGGCAGATCGTCCGTCATCGCCTTTTTGAGTTTGGGGAATTTTTCGAAGAAGGCGGCCAGCTGCGGTGACGCTAACAGGGTGATCACCACCTCTTCGATCAACCCTTCTTCGCTGACGGCCAGCATGACATTGAGTGTATCCAGGGTCAGCATTGACGTGCCTGTTTGATCTGCACGCTGACATCCTGCAGGCTGGCTTCAATGCGACCTAACCAGTCGCTATGAATAAAGAGACATTTTTGCTGTTCGCTAAAACGCGTATGCTGCTGGTGCCATTCGTTATCCAGCGCCTCCAGCTGCTGCGTGATCTCTTCCGGAATGGTGTCGGACGCTGTCCCCGGGAGCGCAAGCCGCGATCCCTGCAGGCTGACATCACGGATCAGCAGATGCTGGCTGCTGTCGACTTCCATATTGAGCGGCTGCGCAAAACCGATGCCGTTAAGCTTGCCGCGGATCTCGCCGTTTTTGTCGAGCCACTGCGCCAGTGCGTCACGCTCGACGGTGATATGCACCACCTGCATATCGTGCAGTTTGAGCGGCTGCTGGAGCAGAAGCGTGATTGAGGTAGCCGTCAGCTCGTCAGGCAACGCGTAGTGAGGTTTACGGGCGAACATACCGCCCAGACGGTTTACCTTCAGCGCCGTTTTATCGCTTTGCTGTTGCTGGAGCTGAAGACGTCTTTGGGCAATCGCGCCCAGTTGATTGAGCATCGTCTGCTGCCCGAAGGCGTGTCCGGTCATCAATACGTCAAGCTGCTGCTGCATCAGGTTCATCCCTTCAGCATCATGCCAGAGGCAGTCTTTGAGCAGGATCAGATCGATCGGCGCAACCGCGTCGCGACCGCTAAACAGGGCGCTTGCCTGCAGCAGGCGAATCGCTTTTTTCCAGCGTCGATCGGAAACGTAAGGTGCAGAAGGCAACAGGTCGAGCTGCTGGCGCAGCAGATAGATCAGCTCAAACACCACATCGGGGAGTTTGATGTTGCCGATCGCCTGTTGCCACTGGTTGTACTCCTCATCCGTGACCTGAAGGGAGGCGGAGACCGGGTTTTCATTCTCATCCTGCTGACTTATCAGCATGGAGCGGAAGTTCGATTTGTCCTGTACTTTGTCGAGCCACAGACGGATCAGCATGCGGTCATACAGCGCTTCAAGGCTGCTGTCGGCTTCCGGTAGTTCGTTTGAGGCGGCCACCAGCAGGCGCATCGGGATTTTCTCTTCACTGGCGCCGTTGCGGAACCGACGTTCGTTAATGGCGGTCAGCAGGGTATTCAGAATGGCCGGGCCGGCTTTCCAGATCTCATCGAGAAAAACAATTTCTGCTTCCGGAAGATAACCCTCAGTCAGGCGCTGATAGCGCCCTTCATCTTTTAATGCCTGAATGGAGAGCGGGCCAAAGACCTCTTCAGGGGTGGAGAAACGCGTCATCAGATATTCGAAGGCGCGGGCGTTCTGAAAGGCGAATTTTAACCGACGGGCAATCAGGCTTTTGGCAATGCCTGGCGGGCCGAGCAGAAATACACTCTCGCCGCTCAACGCTGCCAGTAAACAGAGGCGAATGGCGTGGCTACGCTCATAAAGCCCTTTTTCCAGAGCATTGCTGAGACGGGAAATTCTTTCTGCTAGTAAATGTGAGTGAGCCATAATAGTTTTGCATCCTTTCGCCGTCGCGGCGGCCAATTGAAGCGAGTATAGACGTTTCAGTCAGGGCTGGTAATAGACTGAAGTGCGGCGCTATTTTCTTTGCGCTACATTAACGCGGTTGCATTTAGGGGTACGATTTTGCATTTAATCGTGCATACTGTGCGCTTTTTGTGGGCCAAGGGACTAAGCACACATTGGTTATACAAACGAAAAGACTAGTCTATGAGCACTGATAATAAGCAATCATTACCCGCAATAACGCTTGCGGCGATCGGGGTTGTCTACGGTGATATTGGCACCAGCCCGCTTTATACGCTTCGTGAATGTCTGTCCGGCCAGTTTGGTTTTGGCGTTGAACGTGACGCCGTGTTCGGCTTTTTGTCACTGATTTTCTGGCTACTGATCCTGGTTGTTTCGGTTAAATACCTTTCCTTTGTTATGCGTGCCGATAACGCCGGTGAAGGCGGTATCCTGACGCTGATGTCGCTGGCCGGGCGTAACACCTCAGCCAGAATGACCTCGGTGCTGGTCATCATCGGTTTGATTGGCGGCAGCTTCTTCTACGGTGAGGTTGTCATTACGCCGGCTATCTCGGTGCTCTCGGCGATAGAGGGGCTTGAGATTATCGCGCCGCAGCTTGATACATGGGTTGTCCCGCTGGCGATTATCGTTCTGACGCTGCTGTTTGTGATCCAGAAGCACGGTACCGGCCTTGTGGGGAAACTGTTCGCGCCGATTATGCTGGCCTGGTTCCTGATCCTGGCGGCGCTGGGGTTACGCAGTATTATCGCCAACCCGGAAGTGCTGCAGGCCCTGAACCCCGTCTGGGCGATTAACTTCTTTATTGACTATAAAACGGTGTCGTTTATTGCCCTCGGCGCCGTCGTGCTGTCCATCACCGGCGTTGAGGCGCTGTATGCCGACATGGGGCACTTCGGTAAACTGCCGATCCGTCTGGCCTGGTTTGCGGTGGTACTGCCTTCGCTGGTGCTGAACTACTTCGGCCAGGGGGCGCTGTTGTTAAAAACCCCTGAAGCGATTAAAAACCCGTTCTTCCTGCTGGCACCTGACTGGGCGCTGGTCCCGATGTTGATTCTGGCGACGCTGGCCACGGTCATCGCCTCTCAGGCGGTTATTTCCGGGGTCTTCTCGCTGACGCGTCAGGCGGTGCGCCTGGGATACCTTTCGCCGATGCGTATCATTCATACTTCAGAGATGGAGTCTGGTCAGATCTACATTCCGTTCATTAACTGGCTGCTCTATTTCGCCGTGGTGATTGTCATTGTTAGCTTTGAACATTCGAGTAACCTGGCGGCGGCGTATGGGATCGCCGTGACCGGTACGATGGTGTTGACGTCGATCCTGTCCACCACGGTCGCGTACCGGAACTGGCACTGGAATAAATTCCTCGTCGGGATGATTCTGGTTGGCTTCTTGTGTATCGACGTGCCGCTGTTCTCCGCGAACCTCGACAAGATTGTCTCCGGCGGCTGGTTGCCTCTGACGCTGGGTCTGGTGATGTTCATTGTGATGACCACCTGGAAGAGCGAGCGTTTTCGCCTGCTGCGCCGGATGCATGAGCACGGTAACTCTCTGGAAGCGATGATCGCCTCCCTCGAGAAATCACCGCCGGTGCGCGTTCCGGGAACCGCGGTATATATGTCTCGCGCGTTGAACGTGATCCCGTTCGCGCTGATGCACAACCTCAAGCACAACAAAGTGCTGCATGAGCGCGTGATCCTGCTGACGCTGCGCACCGAAGATGCGCCTTACGTTCACAACGTGCGACGGGTGCAAATCGAACAGTTGTCACCGACATTCTGGCGGGTGGTGGCGAGTTACGGCTGGCGTGAAACGCCAAACGTCGAGGAGGTTTTCCACCGCTGCGGTCTGGAAGGGTTAAGCTGCCGCATGATGGAGACGTCATTCTTTATGTCGCATGAGTCGCTGATTATCGGCAAGCGTCCGTGGTACCTGCGCCTGCGCGGCAAGCTGTATCTTATCCTCCAGCGCAATGCCCTACGGGCGCCTGACCAGTTCGAGATCCCGCCTAACCGGGTTATTGAACTGGGCACACAGGTCGAGATTTAAGTCAGGCAATTATGCCGGGTGGCGCTAAGCTTACCCGGCATTTTCTTTTCCCTTTATCCCCTTACATTTCACTTAGCGAAACGTTTCGACGGCGATCACAAATCTGTTACGTCATGATGGTTTTCTGAACACTCTTGAGTCTACACTTAATGCAGCGAAACGTTTCGCTAGTGGAGCAAGAAAATGAAGAAAGGCACTGTACTTAACTCTGAGATCTCATCGGTTATTTCCCGCCTTGGGCATACCGATACGCTGGTGGTTTGCGACGCAGGCTTACCGGTTCCGCACAGTACGACCCGTATTGATATGGCTTTAACGCAGGGCGTGCCCTCGTTTATGCAGGTACTGGAAGTGGTGACTGCGGAGATGCAGGTTGAGGCGGCCATTCTCGCGACGGAGATTAAACAACATAATCCGCAACTCCACGAAACGTTGCTCAGCCATATTGAGCAACTGCAACAACACCAGGGAAACACCATCGAAATTCGTTACACAACGCACGAACAGTTCAAACAACAAACCGCAGACAGTCAGGCGGTGATTCGCAGCGGGGAGTGTTCCCCGTATGCGAATATTATTCTCTGTGCTGGCGTCACCTTCTGAGGCCATCATGGACGCATTATTGCAACTCAAAGGGATCGATAAATCGTTCCCGGGCGTAAAAGCCCTCTCCGGCGCGGCGCTGAACGTTTACTCCGGACGCGTCATGGCGCTGGTGGGCGAAAACGGCGCTGGCAAATCCACCATGATGAAAGTGCTGACCGGTATCTATACCCGTGATGCCGGTTCACTGCTCTGGTTGGGAAAAGAGACCACCTTCAACGGACCAAAAGCGTCCCAGGAGGCGGGCATCGGGATTATCCACCAGGAGCTGAACCTCATTCCGCAGCTTACGATCGCGGAGAACATCTTCCTCGGCCGCGAGTTCGTCAATCGCTTTGGCAAAATCGACTGGAAAACGATGTATGCCGAAGCGGATAAACTGCTGGCGAAGCTGAACCTGCGCTTTAAAAGCGACCGCCTGGTCGGCGATCTCTCGATTGGCGATCAGCAGATGGTTGAGATTGCCAAGGTACTGAGCTTCGAATCGAAGGTCATCATTATGGATGAACCGACCGATGCCCTGACCGACACCGAAACGGAATCGCTGTTCCGGGTTATCCGCGAGCTGAAAGCGCAGGGGCGCGGGATTGTCTATATTTCTCACCGCATGAAAGAGATCTTCGAGATCTGCGACGACGTCACCGTATTCCGTGACGGGCAGTTTATTGCCGAACGTGAAGTGGCGTCGCTGACCGAAGATTCGCTTATCGATATGATGGTCGGACGTAAGCTTGAAGAT
>JAFACP010000401.1 GCA_023425455.1 Pseudomonadota bacterium
ATATTCAGATACTGGCTGGTCAGCGGCGGAATGATGACGCGTAACGCCTGCGGAATAATGACCTGACGCAGCGTTACCGTGTGGGGCAAACCCAGCGAGCGTGCGGCTTCATGTTGCCCGAAAGGAACCGCCTGGATACCGGAGCGGATGATTTCGGCAATAAACGCGGAAGTATAAATAGAGAGCGCCAGCGTTAATGCAGCCAGTTCAGGGATCAACACCATGCCACCCTGGAAGTTAAACCCACGCAGATGCGGGATCTCCCAGTGTACTGCCGCACCAAAAAACCAGTGCATCAGCAGCGGAAGGATGATGATCAGCGCGAGGGCGGTGGGCCATGTCCTGCGAAGCTGTCCGGTTTTAATCTGGTGCTTGCGGTTATAGCGGAACAGCCCCAGAGAAATGACGAGCGCCACCGCGACAGCCGCGATAAACGCGTACAAACCTTCGCCGACCTGTGGAGAGGGGATGTAGAGCCCGCGATTGCTCAGGAAAAACAGTTCGAAGGCCTCTACTGCCTGGCGTGGTCCGGGCAGGTTGCGTAGCACGGCGAAATACCAGAAAAAGATCTGTAGCAGAGGCGGGATGTTACGGAACGTCTCGATGTAAATTGTCGACAGCTTTCGCAGCAGCCAGTTTTCGGAAAGCCGGGCCAGCCCAAGGAAGAAACCCAGTATAGAAGCGAACACAATACACAGGGCGGAGACGAGCAACGTGTTCAGTAAGCCAACCACGAATACGCGCGCGTAAGTATCCCCTTCCTGGTAATCAATCAGATGCTGAACAATGCCGAACCCCGCACTGCGATCCAGAAAGGCAAAACCGGAGGTGATCCCACGATTGTTCAGGTTGGTAACGGTGTTATGAATGAGATAAACGGCGATGACCACAACCGCGATAATAGCAATACTCTGGAAAAGCCAGGCGCGGACCGCGGGATGAGAAAAGGATAACGATCCTTTTACGGCTGAGCGGCGATGGGACATAAAGAAACCTCGGTAACCATGACTCTGGAGTGGGCACTGCAGCGCAGTGCCCGTTACAGCAACGACTTAACGTACCGGCGGGGCGTACTGAATGCCGCCGTTATTCCAGAGGTTGTTCTGGCCACGTTTGATTTTCAGCGGGCTTTCCATACCCACATTGCGCTCAAAGATCTCGCCGTAGTTACCCACCTGTTTGACGATGTTATACGCCCACTTGTTATCAAGCTTCAGGTCTTTACCGAAATCACCCTCTTTACCCAGCAGATGCGCCATGTCCGGCGTCGTTGGGTTTGCGGCTTTCTCGTCAACGTTTTTCGAGTTAACGCCCATCTCTTCGGCATTCAGCATGGCAAACAGCGTCCAGCGAACGATGGAGAACCAGTCTTCATCACCGCGACGGACAACCGGCCCCAGAGGTTCTTTAGAGATCACTTCAGGCAGAACAATCCACTCGGCCGGATTGCTCAGCTTAATGCGCAGGGCATAAAGCTGTGACTGGTCAGAGGCCAGAGTATCGCAGCGACCGGACTCCAGCGCCTTTGCTGACTCATCGGAGCGATCAAACGTTACCGGGGTATACTTCATCTTGTTCGCTTTGAAGTAGTCCGCGACGTTCAGCTCGGTATCAGTACCCGCCTGAATACAGACCGTCGCGCCATCCAGCTCTTTAGCGCTTTTCAGGCCAGCTTTATTATGCGTAAGGAAGCCGATACCGTCGTAATAAGTCACGCCGGTAAATGACATCCCCATACCGGCATCACGAGAAGAGGTCCAGGTTGTATTACGGGAAAGTACGTCAACTTCGCCGGACTGCAGCGCGGTGAAGCGCTCTTTTGCGGTCAGCGGGGTATATTTTACTTTGCTGTCATCACCGAAAACGGCTGCGGCAACGCCGCGGCAGACGTCAACATCAATACCGGTAAATTTACCGTTAGCGTCGGCATAAGAGAAGCCAGGTAAACCGTCACTGATACCGCACTGTACAAAACCTTTCTTTTTAACGGCATCCAGCGTGGTACCGGCATGAGCCTGACTGGCAACAGCAAACAACACGCCTGCGGCGGCCAGGCTGGCTATCATCGTCTTTTTCATAATGCATCCTGTGTGGCGAAATTTATCGTTATAGAGGCGCTTTAAAACGCCTGGACCTGTCTGTGGCTTTGGCCAGGGTTAATAAAGCAAACGCAATGCCAGGTTTGCGCTCAGCGTATTTAAGAGAAAACTGAACGCATAATGCTGAGTGTAGACAGGCTTAAATAAACTGGATGCCCTGAAATGGTGCAAAGGGCCAACCTGCGCCACAAACTGGAGCAAAATTGATATGTGGTCGGGAATAAAGCCGAAGATGATTTCTGTCGCGAATATTAGCCGGGGATATAAAACAATTAATATGTGAATGCCATCACTGTGGAATATGTAATCTGGCTATTTTGACGGAAAAGATGTGACTGATTTAGAAATTAATTTATGGCGCTGGAATAAATTAGGGCTATTTTTTTACTTAGCCAAAAAGGCTGCACTATTTAAAGGCAAAAGTTAAAAGCAAAAGCGCGGGCCAGGCCGCGCTTGCGTAGAAGCATATGGTCCCCGGGCGTTACCTCGTTAAGGCCACGATCCCCAGGGTCAAGCCCGCGACAGCAGCGGCTCCGCCAGCAATCGCCCCTGCGGTTTCCCAGTTGTCCTGAGTTGTGCCTTTCATACAGGTATTGGTATGAACCAACCGGCCCTGATCGTCGTATACCGGTACACAGGGTGAATCATGCGCACAGCCGGTAAGCAGCGCAGCGAGTAGTGCAACGGGAATGAATTTTTTCATGATGTTACCTCAGTATTTTCTCTCATTCGTTAAATATCCCGACGGACAAATAACGAATCGGTGGCTATTTTAACACCGGGATAAGCCCGTACTGCACGGGGAATAATCTCAAAGTATGTGGTTTGTAAAAATCGTGGAGAAAAGCCAGCAGTCCAGTGGAATATATGGAGAAAGTGTGGAGAACACAGGGGAGTTATTCTCCTTAAGATAAATGAATCATTTTGCTACAATGATTTTTTTTCCAAAAAATTGTCGTCCAGGTTTACCTGACCCGTCGCTGAAAACAGAGCGACACCGCCCGTCATCGCGATGTCGCCGGCAGTTTATTGTGCCGGTGGTGCGTCGATCTTGCCATGCTGGCAAAGTTCTTCCACCGTTTGCGCCGTCACCGGTTTTCCCAGCAGATAACCCTGCAGCGTATTACACCCGAGCTCCGTGAGAAACGCCTGTTGGGCTTCGGTTTCCACGCCTTCCGCTACAACCTTCAGATTCAGCGTCTTAGCCAGGGCGACGATCGCTGAGACGATCGTGGCATCACCGCTTTCTCCGCTCAGCTCCTTCACGAAAGCACGATCGATTTTGAGTTCGCATGCGGGGAGGCGCTTAAGATACAGCAGGCTGGAATAGCCCGTCCCGAAATCATCAATCGAGGCTTTGACCCCTGCCGCGGTGAGCTCCGTCAGCACCCGGACGCTTTCATCCGGATTGCTCATCGCCGTTGTTTCGGTCACTTCAAGGATCAGCATTTCAGGGGGAACGCTATGGCGTGCCAGGCAGTCCAGCACCATGTTTACCAGCGAAGGTTGCTCAAACTGTAGCGTTGACAGGTTTACCGCCATCGACCAGCTCCGGTGGCCCTGCAGATGCCATTCACGCAGCTGGCGACAGGCTTCATTAATAACCCAGTTCCCGATGGGAATGATCTGCCCCGTCTTTTCCGCCAGCGGCAGAAATAGGTCCGGGGTCAGTAATCCCTGCTTCGGATGCTGCCAGCGCAGCAGGGCTTCAAATCCGAGGACGGGGCCCGCAGGGGCATGAAACTTTGGCTGATACAGCAGGCGCAACTCGTTACGCTCGAGCGCCAGCCACAGGTCATTCATCAGCTGGAGATGGGCCTGGGCGAGAGTATTCATGGAGGGCTGGAAAAAGTGATAGCCGTTACGCCCCATGTGTTTAGTGTGGTACATCGCGGCGTCGGCATTAAACATCAGTTCGCGATCGGTTTTCCCGTCGTGCGGATAAAGGGCGATGCCAATGCTAAGGGTGACCACCAGTTCATACGGATCCAGAATAAACGGGGTCCCGATGGCGCGTACCAGCGCGCTGGCCAGTGAGGCGGCATCATCCGGGCCTTCTGCTTCCGCCAGCAGGACAAACTCATCCCCGCCGATACGTGCCAGGGTATATTGCCCTTGCAAAGGCTGCAGCAGGCGCTGCGTCACTGCGACCAGCAGCCTGTCGCCAACGTCATGTCCGTAGGCATCATTGATGGCTTTAAAGCCGTCGAGATCCATAAACATCAGCGCGAAATAGCTGCCTTCGCGGCTGGCTTTGCTGATCGCCTGGTCGAGGCGGTCTTCCAGCAGGATGCGGTTGGGTAGACGTGTGAGCGTATCGTGAAGCGCCAGCTGCGCCAGCTCACGATTTGCCTCGGCAAGCGAAGAGGCCAGCAGGGAGGTGC
The DNA here is from genome assembly GCA_023425455.1 of Pseudomonadota bacterium. Taxonomy (GTDB): domain Bacteria; phylum Pseudomonadota; class Gammaproteobacteria; order Enterobacterales; family Enterobacteriaceae; genus Enterobacter. Next base: position 4,484 of record JAFACP010000401.1, read on the forward strand.
GGGCCTGAAGGCGAGCGTCGAGCATCGACACCAGCAGAGAGATCCCAAGAATGGACAGGGCGACCACACTCACCAGCACGGCCAGCCAGCTGCCGTTAATCCCGTGATGATGCACCATGGTCGACATCGGAAACTGTGCGGCCATCATGCCCGCATAGTGCATACCGGCGATAGCGATCCCCATCGCAATGGCGGCCCCGAGCCGCATCAGGGCAACCTGTGCGGCATCATGGCGCAAGCGGAACGTCAACCATAGCGCCGCCAGGGAGGCGGCAAGGGCGATAACAACGGAAATCGCGACCCACGTCTTGTCCCAGATAATGCCCGGGCTGACTTCAAGCGCGGCCATACCGGTATAGTGCATGGCGACGATACCGCAGCCCATCACCAGCGCGCCGGGCAGCAAGCGGCGCAGCCTCAGATGTTCACAGCTGACCAGCCACAATGCGAACAGCGAGGCGCCAATCGCAATGATCATCGACAGCACCGTCAGCCCGGTGTCGTAGCTCATGCTCATGGAGAGGTCCATCGCCAGCATGCCGATAAAATGCATGGCCCACACGCCAATCCCCATTGCCACGCCGCCTCCCGTCAGCCAGACGCGCGCGGCTACCCCCTGGCTGCCGGCGACACGCGCAGCCATATTGAGCGCGGTGTAAGCGGCAAGGATAGCGACAACAAAGGAGATGACGACGAGGATATCGTTGTATTGGCTAACCAGCATGGTCTGTTCAACTCGTTGTGAGGCGTTTAGCAAGCGTAGGTGAAGAGGGCAGAGACCATATCATCGTAAGGAAATGACGAAAAGTGATTTAAGGCCCTGTCTTTACTAAGGAATAAGGAGCTTTTGACCGCGGAGAATTAATCGAGATCGGCGCAATTCACTAACTTTAACGGATTGACGGAATCCATATTGCGGCACTTATCGGTCTCGGTACTGATCAGCTC
>JAFACP010000416.1 GCA_023425455.1 Pseudomonadota bacterium
ATCAGAAAAGATGCTGAAGTACGCATGGACAAATGCGTTGAAGCGTTCAAAACCCAAATCAGCAAAATTCGTACTGGCCGTGCCTCCCCAAGCCTGCTGGATGGCATCATCGTAGAATACTACGGTACGCCAACCCCGCTGCGTCAGCTGGCCAGCGTCACTGTAGAAGATACGCGTACGCTGAAAATCAACGTATTCGATCGCTCTATGGGCCCGGCGGTTGAGAAAGCGATCATGGCGTCTGACCTGGGCCTGAACCCAAGTTCAGCTGGCGCAGACATCCGCGTTCCGCTGCCTCCGCTGACGGAAGAGCGTCGTAAAGATCTGATCAAAGTTGTGCGCGCGGAAGCTGAACAGGGTCGTGTGTCTGTACGTAACGTACGCCGCGACGCGAACGATAAAGTCAAAGCGCTGCTGAAAGAAAAAGAGATCAGTGAAGATGATGACCGTCGTTCCCAGGACGACGTGCAGAAGATGACCGACGCGGCTATCAAGAAAATTGATGCGGCGCTGGCAGATAAAGAAGCAGAACTGATGCAGTTCTGATTTCTGTCGTACACTGATAAACGCCGTTCAGAAGGACGTCATGTCTTACTGGCGGCGTTTTGCTTTTATCTGGTCTAACTTTTTCCGGGCATCTCATGAAGCATTTAACACTCCTCGGCTCAACCGGTTCTATCGGTTGCAGTACTCTCGACGTGGTTCGCCATAATCCAGAACGCTACAAGGTAACCGCGCTCGTGGCCGGAAAGAACGTACAGCGTATGGTCGGGCAGTGCCTGGAGTTTTCGCCTCGTTTTGCGGTGATGGACGACGAGGAGAGTGCCCGGCAGGTCAATGCCCGGCTAAAAGAGAAGGGCTGCGATACCGAGGTGCTTTGCGGGCAACAGGCCGCCTGTGAGATGGCAGCGCTGAGCGACGTTGATCAGGTGATGGCGGCTATTGTCGGCGCGGCAGGGCTCCTGCCGACGCTCGCGGCGATCGATGCCGGTAAAACCGTATTGCTGGCAAACAAAGAGTCTTTGGTCACCTGCGGACGTCTGTTTATGGATGCCGTTAAGCAGCGTGGAGCCCAGCTTTTGCCGGTAGACAGCGAACATAACGCCATTTTTCAGAGTTTGCCGCAAACGTTTCAACAAAACCTGGGGTACGCTGACCTGGAGCAGAATGGCGTTGTATCGATTCTGCTTACCGGGTCTGGTGGCCCGTTTCGCGAAACGCCACTGTCTGAACTGCGCGCCATGACGCCAGATCAGGCATGTCGCCATCCGAACTGGTCAATGGGGCGTAAGATCTCCGTCGACTCTGCCACCATGATGAATAAAGGTCTGGAATACATTGAAGCTCGCTGGCTATTTAATGCCTCGGCGAAACAGATGGAAGTGCTGATCCACCCGCAGTCGGTGATTCACTCGATGGTGCGCTATCAGGATGGCAGCGTGCTGGCGCAGCTGGGCGAACCGGATATGCGTACGCCCATTGCTCACGCCATGGCGTGGCCGAATCGCGTGACATCTGGCGTTAAACCGCTCGATTTCTGCAAACTGAGCTCACTGACCTTCAGCGAACCTGACTACGACCGGTATCCGTGTCTGAAGCTGGCGATGACGGCTTTCGAGCAGGGGCAGGCGGCGACGACAGCACTCAACGCAGCCAATGAGATCACCGTTGAGGCATTTCTGCATCAGCAGATCCGCTTTACCGACATCGCGGCACTCAATCTGGCGGTGCTGGAGATGATGGATTTGCGTGAACCACAAAGTGTGGAAGAGGTGCTCGCGGTGGATGCGGAGGCCCGCATTGTTGCACGTAAACAGGTGACACGTCTCGCAAGCTGGTGATAAAGCAAGCACTGGTGGTCGTGCTATTTGTTAGCGTAGGGCTTCGGTGATATAGTCTGCGCCACCTGATCGCAGGAATTTGACTTTATGTGGTCAGGTAAGCCGTGGTTTGACACGGCTTTTTTATGTACAGGCTTCAGTATTCCTGAGTACCGTTAAATCCTTTTCAGGGACTAAAAACGCGTTATGTTGTCTGCGAATCAACCAATAAGCGAAAACTTGCCAGCGCATGGCTGCCGTCATGTAGCAATCATTATGGATGGCAATGGCCGCTGGGCGAAAAGACAAGGGAAGATACGAGCCTTTGGGCATAAAGCAGGGGCGAAATCTGTTCGCCGTGCCGTCTCTTTTGCCGCCAATAACGGCATTGATGCCTTAACGCTCTATGCTTTTAGCAGTGAAAACTGGAATCGACCTGCGCAGGAAGTGAGTGCGTTGATGGAGCTGTTTGTGTGGGCGCTCGACAGTGAAGTAAAAAGCCTGCATCGCCACAACGTTCGCCTGCGTATTATTGGCGAAACCAGCCGTTTTAACTCACGTTTGCAAGAACGGATTCGCAAAGCAGAAGCGCTGACGGAAAATAATACCGGTCTGACGCTCAATATCGCGGCGAATTACGGCGGACGCTGGGATATTATCCAGGGCGTTCGGCATTTAGCCGAACAGGTTCAGGAAGGGCTGTTGAGACCTGACCAAATTGATGAAGAGGCGCTGAGTCAGCAAATCTGCATGAATGAACTGGCACCTGTGGATTTGGTAATTAGGACAGGGGGAGAACATCGCATTAGTAACTTTTTGCTCTGGCAAATCGCCTATGCCGAACTTTACTTTACTGATGTTCTTTGGCCCGATTTTGATGAACAAGACTTTGAAGGTGCGCTGCATGCCTTTGCCAATCGAGAGCGTCGTTTCGGCGGCACCGAGCCTGGTGGCGACAACGCCTGATGGGGGTAGCTTTTGCTGAAGTATCGCCTGATTTCCGCTTTTGTATTAATACCTGTCGTCATTGCGGCGCTGTTTTTACTGCCCCCGGTGGGGTTCGCCATTGTTACGCTGGTGGTGTGCATGCTCGCCGCGTGGGAATGGGGACAGTTTAGCGGCTTTACTTCGCGTTCTCAGCGGGTGTGGCTTGCAGTGCTCTGCGGCTTCTTGCTGGCCCTGATGCTGTTTACGTTGCCAGAATATCATCATGATATTCACCAACCGCTGGTTGCGGGGTCGCTGTGGGTATCGCTTGGCTGGTGGGTTGCCGCGCTTTTGCTGGTGCTTTTCTATCCCGGCTCTGCGGCGCTATGGCGTAATTCGAAAGCACTGCGTCTGATTTTTGGCCTGCTCACAATTGTTCCTTTTTTCTGGGGTATGCTCGTGCTGCGCGCGTGGCACTATGACGAAAACCATTACAGCGGTGCGTTGTGGCTGCTTTATGTCATGATTCTCGTCTGGGGGGCTGACTCAGGCGCCTATATGTTTGGTAAACTGTTCGGCAAACATAAACTGGCGCCCAAAGTGTCTCCGGGGAAAACCTGGCAGGGCTTCATTGGTGGCCTGTTTACGGCAGCGATCATCTCCTGGGGATATGGCGAGTGGGCAAATCTTGAGGTTGCGCCGTCGACGTTGCTGGTATGCTCAATTTTCGCCGCTCTGGCATCGGTACTGGGTGATTTAACCGAGAGTATGTTTAAGCGTGAAGCAGGGATTAAAGACAGTGGTCATCTGATTCCAGGGCACGGCGGTATACTGGATCGCATTGACAGCCTGACGGCGGCTGTTCCAGTATTTGCTTGCCTGCTTTTGCTGGTATTTGGGACGATTTAAACGGAAGGTTTTATGCTGAGCATCCTCTGGAATCTGGCGGCGTTCATTATTGCACTGGGTGTGCTGATTACCGTGCATGAATTTGGCCATTTCTGGGTTGCCCGGCGCTGCGGTGTGAGGGTGGAACGCTTCTCCATCGGCTTTGGTAAATCGCTCTTCAAACGTACCGATCGCCACGGCACCGAGTTTGTTATTGCACTTATTCCGCTGGGCGGCTACGTCAAAATGCTCGACGAACGTGTCGAGCCCGTCGCCCCGGAACTCCGACATCGCGCGTTCAACAATAAAACCGTTGGGCAACGTGCGGCCATCATTGCTGCCGGACCGGTAGCCAATTTCATCTTCGCTATTTTCGCTTACTGGCTGGTGTTCATCATCGGTGTTCCTGGTGTGCGCCCTGTCGTCGGTGACATTACCCCCGGCTCTATCGCGGCGAGCGCACAAATTACGCCGGGGATGGAACTTAACGCGATTGATGGCATCGAAACCCCTGATTGGGATGCCGTGCGACTGCAGTTAGTCGCCAAAATAGGTGATGAGCAGACAACCGTCAGCGTGTCACCGTTTGGTTCCGATCGGCGACAGGATAAAGTGCTGGATTTACGTCACTGGCGTTTCGAACCTGACAAAGAGGACCCTGTCTCTTCTCTGGGGATTCGACCGCGCAGCGCGCAGATCGAGCCGGTGTTAGCTGAAGTTCAGGCGCATTCGGCGGCGAGTAAAGCGGGTTTGCAAGCGGGAGACAGGATCGTTAAAGTCGATGGTCAGCCATTAACACAATGGATGACCTTTGTTACTCTGGTGCGCGATAATCCGGGTACGTCGCTGGCGCTGGAAGTTGAAAGACAGGGGAGTCCGCTCTCGCTGACGCTGATTCCGGATTCGAAATCAGTCAGTGGCAGGACGGAAGGGTTTGCAGGCGTGGTGCCTAAAGTGATCCCGTTGCCTGATGAGTACAAGACAATACGCCAGTATGGGCCGTTCAGCGCCATCATTGAAGCCACGGATAAAACCTGGCAACTGATGAAGCTGACGGTAAACATGTTGGGGAAATTGATAACCGGTGATGTGAAACTGAACAACCTCAGTGGGCCAATTTCGATTGCTCAGGGGGCTGGGATGTCAGCGGAATTCGGGGTGATTTACTATCTCATGTTTCTCGCGCTCATTAGCGTGAACCTCGGGATAATCAACCTGTTCCCGCTTCCCGTTTTAGACGGGGGCCATCTGCTGTTTTTAGCCATTGAAAAGCTAAAAGGCGGACCGGTATCCGAGCGAGTTCAAGACTTTAGTTATCGCATTGGCTCGATTTTGCTGGTGCTGTTAATGGGGCTTGCACTTTTCAATGATTTCTCTCGGTTGTAAGAGAGTTAGTTAGGAAGAACGCATAATAACGATGGCGATGAAAAAGTTGCTCATAGCGTCGCTGCTGTTCAGCAGCGCCACCGTATACGGTGCTGACGGGTTCGTAGTGAAAGACATTCATTTCGAAGGCCTTCAGCGTGTCGCCGTTGGTGCGGCCCTCCTCAGTATGCCGGTGCGCCCAGGCGATACGGTTAATGATGATGATATCAGTAACACCATCCGTGCTCTGTTTGCCACCGGCAACTTTGAGGATGTCCGCGTCCTGCGCGATGGTGATACCTTACTGGTTCAGGTAAAAGAACGCCCAACGATTGCCAGTATCACTTTCTCCGGTAACAAGTCGGTGAAAGATGACATGCTCAAGCAGAACCTTGAAGCATCTGGCGTACGTGTGGGCGAGTCTCTGGACCGCACTACGCTCTCTGATATTGAAAAAGGTCTGGAAGACTTCTACTACAGCGTGGGTAAATACAGCGCCAGCGTGAAAGCGGTTGTAACACCGCTGCCGCGTAACCGTGTTGACCTGAAGCTGGTCTTCCAGGAAGGCGTTTCGGCGAAGATCCAACAGATCAACATCGTAGGTAACCATGCGTTCAGCACCGACGAACTGATCTCAACCTTCCAGCTGCGTGATGAAGTCCCGTGGTGGAACGTTGTCGGCGATCGCAAATACCAGAAACAGAAACTGGCCGGTGACCTTGAAACCCTGCGCAGTTACTACCTTGACCGTGGTTATGCCCGTTTCAACATTGATTCGACTCAGGTTAGCCTGACGCCGGACAAGAAAGGGATCTACATCACCATCAATATCACTGAAGGCGATCAGTACAAGCTTTCAGGCGTTGAAGTCAGCGGTAACCTGGCAGGCCATTCTGCCGAGATCGAATCGCTGACTAAGATTGAGCCGGGCGATCTGTATAGCGGCGCTAAAGTAACCAAAATGGAAGACGGCATTAAAAAGCTGCTCGGACGTTATGGTTATGCCTATCCGCGTGTACAAACCCAGCCGGAAATCAACGACGTGGATAAAACCGTCAAGCTGCACGTTAACGTTGATGCGGGTAACCGTTTCTACGTGCGTAAAATCCGCTTTGAGGGCAACGACACCTCCAAAGATTCCGTGCTGCGTCGCGAAATGCGCCAGATGGAAGGTGCATGGCTGGGTAGTGACCTGGTTGACCAGGGTAAAGAGCGTCTGAACCGTCTCGGTTACTTCGAAACCGTGGATACCGACACCCAGCGTGTGCCTGGCAGTCCGGACCAGGTTGATGTTGTTTATAAAGTGAAAGAGCGCAACACCGGTAGCTTCAACTTTGGTGTCGGTTACGGTACCGAAAGTGGCGTCAGCTTCCAGGTTGGGGTTCAGCAGGACAACTGGCTGGGCACGGGCTATTCCGTTGGTATCAACGGCACCAAAAACGACTACCAGACCTATTCTGAATTCTCTGTGACGAACCCGTACTTCACCGTTGATGGTGTTAGCCTGGGTGGTCGTATCTTCTATAACGACTTTAAAGCAGATGATGCGGATCTCTCGTCCTATACCAACAAAAGCTACGGTGTCGATGGCACGCTTGGCTTCCCGGTCAACGAATACAACACCCTGCGTGCGGGCTTAGGTTACGTTCATAACGACCTGTCCAACATGCAACCGCAGGTGGCGATGTGGCGTTATCTGGACTCCATCGGTCAGACGGCGAGCACCTCCAGCGACAACAATGGTTTTGCCGCCGATGACTTCACCTTCAACTATGGCTGGACGTATAACCGTCTTGACCGTGGTTACTTCCCGACGGAAGGTTCTCGTGTCAACCTGAATGGTAAAGTCACCATTCCAGGTTCCGATAACGAGTTCTATAAGGTGACGCTGGATACCGCCTCCTACTTCCCAATTGATGATGACCATAAGTGGGTTGTCCTGGGCCGTACGCGCTGGGGTTATGGTGACGGCATCGGCAGCAAAGAGTTGCCGTTCTATGAGAACTTCTACGCGGGTGGTTCCAGCACCGTACGCGGCTTCCAGTCCAACAACATTGGTCCGAAGGCGGTGTACTATGGCGGCAATGATGAAGATAACTGCGATAAAGCATCCTCTAAAGACGTCTGCAGCTCGAATGATGCGGTAGGCGGCAACGCCATGGCCGTTGCGAGCCTGGAGTTCATCACCCCGACGCCATTTATCAGTGATAAATACGCGAACTCAGTACGGACGTCTGTCTTCTGGGATATGGGTACAGTGTGGGATACCAACTGGCAGAATACGGCTCAGATGCGTGCGGCAGGTGTTCCTGACTACAGCGACCCGAGCAACATTCGCATGTCCGCAGGTATCGCATTACAATGGATGTCACCGCTGGGACCGTTAGTCTTCTCTTATGCCCAGCCGTTTAAGAAATATGATGGAGATAAAGCGGAACAATTCCAGTTTAACATTGGTAAAACCTGGTAATAATTCGCTGCAAAGGAATGCGTTGGCAGTGTAGCGCTGACAACCGGCGATCAGTAATACGATCGCCTTGCCACGCAAAGAACGGTACCTTCGGGTACCAATGGGATGGTAAGGAGTTAATTGTGAAAAAGTGGTTATTAGCTGCAGGTCTCGGTTTAGCGATGGTGACTTCTGCTCAGGCAGCAGACAAAATTGCTATCGTCAACATGGGTAGCTTGTTCCAGCAGGTTGCACAGAAAACAGGTGTTTCAGCCTCTCTGGAAAACGAATTCAAAGGCCGTGCTGGCGAACTGCAACGTATGGAAGGCGACCTCCAGACTAAAATGCAGCGTCTGCAGCGCGATGGTTCTACCATGAAAGCAAGCGACCGCAGCAAACTGGAAAAAGACGTGATGTCTCAGCGCCAGACCTTCTCCCAGAAAGCGCAGTCTTTCGAGCAGGATCGCCAGCGTCGTTCCAACGAAGAGCGTGGCAAACTGGTTACCCGTATCCAGTCTGCAGTTAAAGCAGTGGCTGCCGATCAAAACATCGATCTGGTTGTTGATGCGAACGCCGTCGCTTTCAACAGCAGCGATGTTAAAGACATCACCGCTGATGTTCTGAAACAGGTTAAATAAGTAATGCCTTCAATTCGACTGGCTGATTTAGCTCAGCAGTTGGATGCAGAATTACACGGTGATGGCGATATCGTCATCACCGCTGTTGCGTCCATGCAATCCGCTAAAGCTGGCAACATTACCTTTATGGTAAGCCCTAAGTACCGTGAACATCTGGCCCAGTGCCAGGCGTCCGCTGTTGTGCTGACGCAGGACGATCTTCCGTTCGCCACGGCAAGCGCGCTGGTAGTGAAAAATCCCTACCTGACGTATGCACGTATGGCCCAAATTCTTGATACTACGCCACAGCCGGCCCAGAATATTGCAGCAAGCGCCGCAATTGATCCCGCGGCCCAGCTTGGCAACAACGTTGCCGTAGGTGCAAATGCCGTGATTGAATCCGGGGTTGTGCTGGGCGATAACGTGGTGATTGGCCCCGGTTGTTTTGTCGGGAAAAATACTAAAATTGGCGCAGGCACCCGCTTGTGGGCCAATGTCTCGGTTTACCATGAGATTGAGATCGGCGAAAATTGCCTCGTTCAGTCCGGCACGGTGATCGGTTCTGACGGCTTTGGTTACGCTAACGATCGGGGTAACTGGGTGAAGATCCCGCAGCTAGGGCGGGTCATTATCGGCGATCGTGTTGAGATCGGCGCGTGTACAACCATCGACCGTGGTGCGCTTGACGACACGATTATCGGTAATGGTGTTATCATCGATAACCAGTGCCAGATTGCACATAACGTTGTGATTGGCGACAATACCGCGGTTGCGGGCGGCGTCATCATGGCAGGCAGCCTGAAAATTGGCCGCTACTGCATGATTGGCGGCGCCAGCGTGATCAATGGCCATATGGAAATTTGCGACAAAGTGACAGTGACGGGTATGGGCATGGTAATGCGTCCTATCACTGAACCTGGCGTCTATTCCTCGGGCATTCCGCTGCAACCTAACAAGGTATGGCGTAAAACAGCAGCCCTGGTGATGAATATTGATGATATGAGCAAGCGACTCAAGACTCTTGAGCGCAAAATCGATCAACAAGACTAAGCGTTCATCAATTTAACGCCAGATTTCCCGGCCTGTCGGCTTTCTTATAAACCGGCAGGCCGTGTTATTATGGCTAATCAGTATATTTTGACAGGAAGAGTATTTTGACTACTGACACTCATACTCTGCATATTGAAGAGATTTTAGAACTTCTGCCGCACCGCTACCCGTTCTTGCTGGTAGATCGTGTGCTGGATTTTGAAGAAGGTCATTTTCTGCGCGCAGTGAAAAATGTCTCCGTTAACGAGCCATTCTTCCAGGGACACTTCCCTGGCAAGCCTATCTTCCCGGGTGTGTTGATCCTGGAAGCGATGGCACAGGCTACCGGCATTCTGGCGTTTAAAAGCGTTGGCAAGCTGGAGCCAGGTGAACTGTATTACTTCGCGGGTATCGATGAAGCGCGCTTTAAGCGTCCAGTCGTGCCTGGTGATCAAATGATCATGGAAGTCACTTTTGAAAAAACGCGTCGCGGCCTGACTCGCTTTAAAGGCGTAGCTCTGGTTGACGGCAAAGTTGTTTGCGAAGCGACAATGATGTGTGCGCGTAGCCGGGAGGCCTGATACGTGATTGATAAATCTGCCTTTATCCATCCTACTGCTATTGTGGAAGTCGGTGCCATCATCGGTGCCAATGCCCACATTGGCCCATTCTGTATTGTTGGACCCCATGTTGAAATTGGTGAGGGTACAGTACTGAAATCTCACGTTGTGGTGAATGGTCATACGACCATTGGCTGCAATAACGAGATTTATCAGTTCGCTTCCATCGGCGAAGTAAACCAGGATCTCAAATATGCTGGCGAATCGACCCGTGTGGAGATTGGCGATCGTAACCGTATTCGCGAAAGCGTCACCATTCATCGTGGCACAGTACAGGGTGGTGGACTGACAAAGGTGGGCAGCGACAACCTGTTTATGGTCAATGCGCACATTGCGCACGACTGTACCGTAGGAAGCCGCTGTATTCTCGCTAACAACGCAACGCTGGCGGGACACGTATCGGTTGATGATTTCGCAATTATTGGCGGCATGACGGCTGTTCATCAGTTCTGCATCATTGGTGCGCACGTGATGGTCGGCGGCTGCTCGGGTGTGGCGCAGGACGTCCCACCTTACGTTATTGCGCAGGGCAACCATGCCACGCCGTTTGGCGTAAACATCGAAGGCCTCAAGCGTCGTGGCTTCAGCCGCGAAGCGATCACCGCAATCCGCAATGCGTACAAACTGCTGTACCGCAGTGGAAAAACGCTGGAAGAGGCGAAGCCGGAAATTGCCGAACTGGCGAAAAAGCACCCGGAAGTGAACGAGTTCATGGACTTCTTTGACCGTTCAACGCGTGGTCTGATTCGTTAATGGTCGACAATCGTCCGCTTACGATAGCCCTGGTCGCCGGAGAAACCTCCGGCGATATTCTTGGTGCCGGTCTCATTCGTGGGCTGAAGGCCCGCGTGCCGAATGCGCGCTTTGTGGGCGTTGCCGGTCCGCTGATGCAGGCTGAAGGCTGTGAAGCCTGGTATGAAATGGAAGAGCTGGCCGTCATGGGGATCGTCGAGGTGCTGGGGCGCCTGCGTCGCCTGCTGCATATTCGCGCCGATCTCACTCGCCGTTTTACCGAACTCAAACCCGACGTGTTCGTCGGTATCGATGCACCTGATTTCAATATCACTCTCGAAGGGAACCTGAAAAAACAGGGCATCAAAACCATTCACTATGTCAGTCCGTCCGTCTGGGCGTGGCGACAGAAACGCGTTTTCAAAATCGGCAGATCGACCGATCTGGTGCTGGCTTTTCTGCCTTTCGAAAAAGCGTTTTACGACAGATTTAATGTGCCTTGCCGCTTTATCGGCCATACCATGGCGGATGCCATGCCTCTGGAGCCGGACAAACTTGCCGCGCGAGACCTGTTGGGGATCCCTCCAGACGCCCACTGTCTTGCATTGTTGCCCGGCAGCCGCGGCGCGGAAGTCGAGATGCTAAGCGCTGATTTCCTGAAAACGGCACAGATCCTTCGACAGACCTATCCCGACCTTGAAGTGGTCGTGCCGCTGGTCAATGCCCGACGCCGCGAACAGTTTGAGCGTATCAAAGCGGAAATCGCGCCGGATCTCCACGTTCATCTGCTGGACGGAAAAGGCCGCGAAGCGATGGTTGCCAGCGACGCCGCGCTGCTGGCGTCAGGGACGGCTGCACTGGAGTGTATGCTGGCGAAATGCCCGATGGTGGTGGGCTACCGCATGAAGCCTTTCACCTTCTGGCTGGCGAAACGGCTGGTGAAAACCGACTACGTATCCCTGCCAAATCTGCTGGCCGGGCGCGAGCTGGTGAAGGAGCTGCTGCAGGATGAGTGCCAACCCGAGCGGCTTGCAGAGGCTCTGCTGCCGCTGCTCGCCGACGGTAAGACCAGCCACCAGATGCATGACACGTTTCGCGAACTGCATCAGCAGATCCGCTGTAATGCCGATCAGCAGGCGGCTGACGCGGTGCTGGAGCTGGCAAAATGATGGAATTTATTTACCCTCACACGCATCTCGTGGCGGGCGTCGACGAAGTAGGGCGTGGCCCGTTAGTCGGCGCGGTGGTGACGGCGGCGGTGATCCTCGATCCTGCACGCCCGATTATCGGGCTCAACGACTCCAAAAAATTGTCTGAAAAGCGCCGTCTGGCGCTATTTGATGAAATTAAAGAACATGCGCTGGCCTGGAGCCTCGGGCGCGCAGAGCCGCATGAAATCGACGAGCTTAATATTCTTCATGCCACGATGCTGGCGATGCAGCGTGCGGTCGCGGGCCTGAAGATCACGCCGGAATATGTCCTGATCGACGGTAATCGCTGCCCGGCGCTGCCTGTGCCGTCTATGGCCGTCGTCAAGGGCGATAGCCGGGTGGCGGAAATCAGTGCGGCCTCCATTATTGCAAAAGTGACGCGTGATGCCGAAATGGCCGCGCTGGATCTCACTTATCCCGAGTATGGCTTCGCGCAGCACAAGGGATATCCGACCGCTTTCCATCTGGAAAAGCTGGCAGAATATGGCGCAACCGAACATCACCGACGCAGTTTTGCCCCGGTGAAACGCGCGCTGGGACGGGTGTCCTGAATCAATACGCAAGCAATTAAGTAACGCGGAATCTGAAGATGGCTGAACCACGTTTCGTACACCTGCGGGTGCATAGCGACTACTCCATGATTGATGGGCTGGCGAAGACCGGGCCGCTGGTGAAAAAGGCGGCCGCGCTTGGCATGCCTGCGCTGGCGATCACCGACTTTACCAACCTCTGTGGTCTGGTGAAGTTTTATGGAACGGCGCATGGCGCAGGTATGAAACCGATCGTCGGCGCGGATTTCCACGTGCAGAACGAGTTGCTCGGCGACGAAATGACCCAGCTTTCCGTGTTAGCGATGAACAACGCGGGCTACCAGAACCTGACCCTGCTTATTTCCCGAGCCTATCAGCGCGGCTATGGCGCGCTGGGGCCGTGGATCGACCGCGACTGGCTGGCGGAATTAAACGAAGGGTTATTGCTTATCTCGGGCGGCCGCATGGGCGATGTCGGTAAGAGCCTGATGCGTGGCAATAGCGCGTTGGTCGATCAGTGCGTCTCATTCTACGAAGAACACTTCCCGGATCGCTATTACCTGGAGCTGATCCGTACCGGGCGTGCGGATGAAGAGAGCTATCTGCATGCGGCGGTGGCGCTTGCCGAAGCGCGCGGGCTGCCTGTCGTGGCGACCAACGATGTAAGATTTCTCGAGGCGGGCGATTTTGACGCGCACGAAATTCGTGTTGCTATCCATGATGGCTTCACCCTTGACGATCCGAAACGTCCGCGCAACTACTCGCCGCAGCAGTATATGCGCAGCGAAGAGGAGATGTGTGAACTCTTCTCCGATTTGCCGGAAGCGCTGGAAAACAGCGTGGAGATCGCCACGCGCTGTAACGTCACCGTGCGCCTGGGTGAATACTTCCTGCCACAATTCCCTACCGGAGAGATGACCACGGAAGATTTCCTGGTCATGAAGTCGAAAGAGGGGCTGGAAGAGCGTCTCGAGTTTCTGTTCCCCGATGAAGCCGAGCGTAAAGAGAAACGTCCTGAATACGATGAGCGTCTGGATATTGAACTCCAGGTGATCAACCAGATGGGCTTCCCGGGCTACTTCCTGATCGTAATGGAATTTATCCAGTGGTCGAAGGACAACGGCGTGCCGGTCGGGCCGGGCCGAGGCTCCGGTGCCGGGTCGCTGGTGGCTTATGCCCTCAAAATTACCGACCTCGATCCGCTGGAGTTTGACCTGCTGTTCGAACGTTTCCTCAACCCGGAACGTGTCTCCATGCCCGACTTTGACGTCGACTTCTGTATGGAAAAACGCGATCAGGTGATTGAGCACGTGGCGGACATGTATGGTCGCGACGCGGTGTCACAGATTATCACCTTCGGTACCATGGCGGCGAAAGCGGTTATCCGCGACGTGGGCCGCGTACTGGGGCACCCCTACGGTTTCGTCGATCGTATCTCCAAGCTGGTGCCGCCCGATCCGGGTATGACGCTGGCGAAAGCCTTCGAAGCCGAACCGCAGCTGCCGGAAATTTACGACGCTGACGAAGAGGTTAAAGCGCTGATCGACATGGCGCGTAAGCTCGAAGGCGTCACGCGTAACGCCGGTAAGCACGCGGGTGGTGTGGTGATCGCACCAACGAAGATTACCGATTTTGCGCCGCTGTATTGTGATGAAGCGGGCCAGCACCCGGTTACCCAGTTTGATAAAAACGACGTGGAATATGCCGGTCTTGTGAAGTTCGACTTCCTCGGACTGCGTACGCTGACCATCATTAACTGGGCGCTGGAGATGATCAACGCCCGTCGCGAGAAGAACGGCGAACCGCCGCTGGATATCGCCGCCATCCCGCTGGATGACAAGAAAAGCTTCGACATGCTGCAGCGCTCGGAGACCACTGCGGTGTTCCAGCTCGAATCCCGCGGCATGAAAGATCTGATTAAACGCCTGCAGCCAGACTGCTTCGAAGATATGATCGCGCTGGTGGCCCTGTTCCGTCCAGGCCCGCTGCAGTCAGGGATGGTAGATAACTTTATTGACCGTAAGCACGGTCGCGAAGAGATTTCCTACCCGGATGTACAGTGGCAGCATGAAAGCCTGAAACCGGTGCTGGAGCCGACCTACGGCATCATTCTGTACCAGGAACAGGTAATGCAGATCGCGCAGGTGCTCTCCGGTTATACCCTTGGCGGCGCGGACATGCTGCGTCGTGCGATGGGGAAGAAAAAGCCGGAAGAGATGGCCAAGCAGCGCGGCACCTTCGAGGAAGGGGCGAAGAAGAACGGCGTTGATGGCGAGCTGGCGATGAAAATCTTCGACCTGGTGGAAAAATTCGCCGGGTACGGGTTTAACAAATCTCACTCTGCCGCCTATGCTTTGGTCTCGTATCAAACGCTGTGGCTGAAAGCGCACTATCCCGCTGAGTTTATGGCCGCGGTGATGACTGCCGATATGGACAACACCGAAAAGGTGGTAGGCCTGGTGGATGAGTGCTGGCGCATGGGGCTCAAGATCCTGCCGCCGGATATTAACTCGGGCCTCTACCATTTCCACGTCAATGAGCACGGCGAAATTGTCTACGGTATCGGCGCGATTAAAGGCGTAGGGGAAGGCCCGATCGAGGCGATCATTGAGGCGCGAAACAACGGCGGTTACTTCCGCGAGCTGTTCGATCTCTGTGCGCGTACTGATACCAAAAAACTGAATCGTCGCGTGCTGGAAAAATTGATCATGTCCGGCGCGTTCGACAGGCTGGGGCCGCACCGCGCCGCGCTGATGAACTCACTGGGCGATGCCTTAAAAGCTGCCGATCAACATGCGAAAGCGGAAGCGATAGGCCAGGCCGATATGTTTGGCGTGCTGGCGGAAGAGCCTGAGCAGATTGAGCAGTCCTACGCCAGCTGTCTGCCGTGGCCAGAACAGGTAGTACTGGATGGCGAGCGTGAGACGTTAGGTTTGTATCTGACGGGTCACCCGATCAACCAGTACATCAAAGAAATTGAGCGCTATGTCGGAGGCTACCGGCTGAAAGACATGCATCCGACAGAACGTGGTAAAATCACCACGGCTGCGGGGCTCGTGATTGCTGCAAGGGTAATGGTCACCAAGCGCGGCAATCGTATCGGCATCTGTACGCTGGATGACCGTTCCGGGCGACTGGAGGTGATGTTGTTCACCGACGCGCTGGATAAATACCAGCAATTGCTGGAAAAAGACCGCATACTTATCGTCAGCGGACAGGTCAGCTTTGATGACTTCAGCGGGGGGCTTAAAATGACCGCCCGCGAAGTGATGGACATTGACGAAGCCCGGGAAAAATATGCTCGCGGGCTTGCTATCTCGCTGACGGACAGGCAAATTGATGACCAGCTTTTAAACCGACTCCGTCAGTCTCTGGAACCCCACCGCTCGGGGACAATTCCAGTACATCTCTACTATCAGAGGGCGGATGCACGTGCGCGGTTGCGCTTTGGTGCAACGTGGCGTGTCTCTCCGAGCGATCGTTTGCTTAACGATCTCCGTGGCCTCATTGGTTCGGAGCAGGTGGAACTGGAGTTTGACTAATACAGGAATACTATGAGTCTGAATTTCCTTGATTTTGAACAGCCGATTGCAGAGCTGGAAGCGAAAATCGATTCTCTGACTGCGGTTAGCCGTCAGGATGAGAAACTGGATATTAACATCGATGAAGAAGTGCATCGTCTGCGTGAAAAAAGCGTAGAACTGACACGTAAAATCTTCGCCGATCTCGGTGCATGGCAGATTGCGCAACTGGCACGCCATCCACAGCGTCCTTATACCCTGGATTACGTTCGCCTGGCATTTGATGAATTTGACGAACTGGCTGGCGACCGCGCGTATGCAGACGATAAAGCTATCGTCGGTGGTATCGCCCGTCTCGATGGTCGTCCGGTGATGATCATTGGTCATCAAAAAGGTCGTGAAACCAAAGAAAAAATTCGCCGTAACTTTGGTATGCCAGCGCCAGAAGGTTACCGCAAAGCACTGCGTCTGATGCAAATGGCTGAACGCTTTAAGATGCCAATCATCACCTTTATCGACACCCCGGGGGCTTATCCGGGCGTGGGCGCAGAAGAGCGCGGTCAGTCTGAAGCCATTGCACGCAACCTGCGTGAAATGTCTCGCCTTAGCGTACCGACTATTTGTACCGTTATCGGTGAAGGTGGTTCTGGCGGCGCGCTGGCGATTGGCGTGGGCGATAAAGTGAATATGCTGCAATACAGCACCTATTCCGTTATCTCGCCGGAAGGTTGTGCGTCCATTCTGTGGAAGAGCGCCGACAAAGCGCCGCTGGCGGCTGAAGCGATGGGTATCATTGCTCCGCGTCTGAAAGAACTGAAACTGATCGACTCCATCATCCCGGAACCACTGGGTGGTGCTCACCGTAACCCGGAAGCGATGGCGGCATCGTTGAAAGCGCAACTGCTGGCGGATCTGGCCGATCTCGACGTGTTAAGCACTGAAGATTTAAAAAATCGTCGTTATCAGCGCCTGATGAGCTACGGTTACGCGTAATTCGCAAAAGTTCTGAAAAAGGGTCACTTCGGTGGCCCTTTTTTATCGCCACGGTTTGAGCAGGCTATGATTAAGGAAGGATTTTCCAGGAGGAACACATGAACATCATTGCCATTATGGGACCGCATGGCGTCTTTTATAAAGATGAGCCCATCAAAGAACTGGAGTCGGCGCTGGTGGCGCAAGGCTTTCAGATTATCTGGCCACAAAACAGCGTTGATTTGCTGAAATTTATCGAACATAACCCTCGAATTTGCGGCGTGATTTTTGACTGGGATGAGTACAGTCTCGATTTATGTAGCGATATCAATCAGCTTAATGAATATCTCCCGCTTTATGCCTTCATCAACACCCACTCGACGATGGATGTCAGCGTGCAGGATATGCGGATGGCGCTCTGGTTTTTTGAATATGCGCTGGGGCAGGCGGAAGATATCGCCATTCGTATGCGTCAGTACACCGACGAATATCTTGATAACATTACACCGCCGTTCACGAAAGCCTTGTTTACCTACGTCAAAGAGCGGAAGTACACCTTTTGTACGCCGGGGCATATGGGCGGCACCGCATATCAAAAAAGCCCGGTTGGCTGTCTGTTTTATGATTTTTTCGGCGGGAATACCCTCAAGGCTGATGTCTCTATTTCGGTCACCGAGCTTGGTTCGTTGCTCGACCACACCGGGCCACACCTGGAAGCGGAAGAGTACATCGCGCGGACTTTTGGCGCGGAACAGAGTTATATCGTTACCAACGGAACATCGACGTCGAACAAAATTGTGGGTATGTACGCCGCGCCATCCGGCAGTACGCTGTTGATCGACCGCAATTGTCATAAATCGCTGGCGCATCTGTTGATGATGAACGATGTAGTGCCAGTCTGGCTGAAACCGACGCGTAATGCGTTGGGGATTCTTGGTGGGATCCCGCGCCGTGAATTTACTCGCGACAGCATCGAAGAGAAAGTCGCTGCTACCACGCAAGCACAATGGCCGGTTCATGCGGTGATCACCAACTCCACCTATGATGGCTTGCTCTACAACACCGACTGGATCAAACAGACGCTGGATGTCCCGTCGATCCACTTCGATTCCGCCTGGGTGCCGTACACCCATTTTCATCCGATCTACCAGGGGAAAAGTGGTATGAGCGGCGAGCGTGTTGCGGGAAAAGTGATCTTCGAAACGCAATCGACCCACAAAATGCTGGCGGCGTTATCGCAGGCTTCGCTGATCCACATTAAAGGCGAGTATGACGAAGAGGCGTTTAACGAAGCCTTTATGATGCATACCACCACCTCGCCCAGTTATCCCATTGTTGCTTCGGTTGAGACGGCGGCGGCGATGCTGCGTGGTAATCCGGGCAAACGGCTGATTAACCGTTCGGTGGAGCGGGCGCTGCATTTTCGCAAAGAGGTCCAGCGGTTGCGGGAAGAGTCTGACGGTTGGTTTTTCGATATCTGGCAACCGCCGCAGGTGGATGAAGCCGAATGCTGGCCCGTTGCGCCTGGCGAACAGTGGCACGGCTTTAACGATGCGGATGCCGATCATATGTTTCTCGATCCGGTTAAAGTCACTATTTTGACACCGGGGATGGACGAGCAGGGCAATATGAGCGAGGAGGGGATCCCGGCGGCGCTGGTAGCAAAATTCCTCGACGAACGTGGGATCGTAGTAGAGAAAACCGGCCCTTATAACCTGCTGTTTCTCTTTAGTATTGGTATCGATAAAACCAAAGCAATGGGATTATTGCGTGGGTTGACGGAATTTAAACGCTCTTACGATCTCAACCTGCGGATCAAAAATATGCTACCCGATCTCTATGCTGAAGATCCCGATTTCTACCGCAATATGCGTATTCAGGATCTGGCACAAGGGATCCATAAGCTGATTCGTAAACACGATCTTCCCGGTTTGATGTTGCGGGCATTCGATACTTTGCCGGAAATGATCATGACGCCACATCAGGCATGGCAGAGACAGATTAAAGGTGAAGTAGAAACCATTGCGCTGGAACAACTGGTCGGTAGAGTATCGGCAAATATGATCCTGCCTTATCCACCGGGCGTACCGCTGTTGATGCCAGGAGAAATGCTGACCAAAGAGAGCCGCACGGTACTCGATTTTCTACTGATGCTTTGTTCCGTAGGGCAACATTACCCCGGTTTTGAAACGGATATTCACGGCGCGAAACAGGACGAAGACGGCGTTTACCGCGTACGAGTCCTAAAAATGGCGGGATAACTTGCCAGAGCGGCTTCCGGGCGAGTAACGT
>JAFACP010000472.1 GCA_023425455.1 Pseudomonadota bacterium
CCCGTTGGTATGGATAACCTGTTTGAGCCACGCGTAGCTCTGTTTTGGCACGCGTTTCAGATCCTTCAGGTCATGGTTTTCACGGTTTACATACACCACGCCGTAGCGCTTGCGCATGTCTCCCTGAGAGCTGAGGATATCGATTAATCCCCAGCCGAGATAACCGACAACCTGCGCGCCATCCTCGAACATTGCGGCTTTCATGGTCTCAATATGCGCCCGGTGATAGTCAATGCGATAGGTGTCGGCAATCGGGTTCACGCCATCCCATGCTTCAATCACCCCAATGCCGTTTTCAATCGGGAATACCGGCATTCGCCAGTCGTTGTAATAGCGGGTGATGATGGTGCGAAAGCCCAGCGGATCGATCTGCCAGTTCCACTCTGTGGCCTGCAGATACGGGTTGTTCTTATCACCATACAGCAGGTAATCATTCACCGGCGTCCCTTCCGGGATGGCGTCACTGTCGAGGGTTTTACTGGCGTAGTAGCTGAAGGCCAGATAGTCATTTTTAGTGCGCGCCAGCAGGGCCAAATCTTCGGCGCGATAGATATCGCCAAAACCCAGCTGCCCGACTACCGCCAGCACCGCCGGGCTATATCCCTGACCAGCGAAAACTCGCAGCAGGTTCTGGTTGAGGAATTCGTCATACTGCTGCGCACAGAAGATATCGCGCGGTTTACAGGTCGCCGGGTAAACCAGCTGATGCGCCAGCATCCCACCCATCAGCTGGCCTGGCTTTGTCTGATGCAGATATTCGGTAAGCGCCATATGTGCCACCATCGTATGGTGCTGGAGCGCGTACAGTTCACGCAGCGTCTTCTCCCCTTTCATGTAACCGGAGATCCTGAAGGCTTCCGGCATATGGAAGATATTCTGCTCGTTAAACGTCAGCCAGTACTTCACGCGGTCGCCGAAGCAGTCGATCATCTTTTTGCCGTAGCGAATGAACGCCTCCATCACCCGACGATCGTTAAAACCGTTGTATTCCTGCGCCAGCGCCAGCGGCATGTCGAAGTGATAGAGGCAGATCATCGGGGTAATACCACGGTCAATCAGCGCATTGATAAACCGATCGTAGAATGCGATCCCCTGCGGATTAAACTCGCCGTCCCCCTGCGGACAGACGCGGCTCCAGGCTATCTGAAAACGGTAGCAGTTCATGCCCAGATCCTGCATCAGGTCGAAATCTTCCTCGTAACGATGGTAGCAATCCGTGGCCACTTTCCAGTCAGAGGCATTTTCTCCGGCTTCGCGAATGTCATACACCGACATTCCCTTCCCGCCCTCATTCCATGCGCCTTCCGTCTGCATGCTGGAGACCGAATTTCCCCATAAAAAATGGGCTGGCAGAGTTTGATTCATGGTTACCTTCCTGTATGACTAGTCATTTAATTACTATGACTAGTCATATAGGTGAAGATGAAAAATCAAGCAAAGAGAAGGATCGTTTTTTGTGAGGCCGGTGGAAATAAAAAAGCCGGATAACGCGATGCGTTTCCGGCCTGAGGAGGGGGAAAGGGTTACTGTCCGGCTAGCTGGCTGCGGCGGTATTCACCCTGACGCTCCAGCATCCAGCCTGGATATTCACGAGGCAGCGCGCTCACCGCATCGAGCTGCGCCAGCTCTTCGTCGCTCAGACGGATGTTCGTTGCCGCAATGTTGTCATCCAGCTGATCGACGCGTTTGGCACCGATAATCACGCTGGTGACCACCTGCTGATGCAGCAGCCACGCCAGCGCGATTTGCGCGACCGATACCCCTTTGTTCTGCGCGATAACGCGCATCACATCCACGCAGTCGAAGGCGCGCGTTTTATCCACCGGCGGGAAGTCAAACTCCAGCCGACGGGAACCGGCTTCGCTCTGCCCGTCGCGGCCGTATTTCCCGCTCAGTAATCCACCTGCCAGCGGGCTCCAGACCATCAGCCCGACGTTCTCGCTTTGCATCATCGGAACCAGTTCGCGTTCGAGATCGCGCCCGGCAAGGGTGTAATAGGCCTGCAGCGAGGCAAAGCGGGCCAGTCCAAGACGCTCTGAAATCCCCAGCGCTTTGGCTATTTGCCATGCTGACCAGTTCGAGACGCCGATATAGCGGACGTGGCCGTGCTGCACCAGATTATCCAGCGCGTACAGCATCTCTTCCACCGGCGTGGCCGGATCGAATCCATGAAGCTGATAGAGATCGATATGATCAAGCTGCAGGCGTCGCAGACTCTCTTTCACGCTGCTGATGATATGGTAACGCGAGCTTCCCCGCGAGTTGACGCCAGCCGTGCCGGTCTCTCGGAATACCTTGGTCGCGACAACGACATTTTCACGCGGAATTTTCAGGTTTTTCAGGGCCTGGCCGGTAATCTCTTCCGAACGGCCTTCCGAGTAGACATTCGCCGTATCGATAAAATTAATGCCGGCATCCAGCGCCCGGCCTACCAGCTGCTCGGCGTCATTTTGCTGCAGCTGGCCAATTTTTCCCCACATCCCGCCTTCACCGCCAAAGGTCATGGTGCCAAGGCACAGTTCGGAAACAAACAGACCGGTATTGCCCAGTTTTTGATAACGCATAAGAGACTCCTCGCCATTCGTTTGTTGGGTGCCTGATAGTTATACCCGCCAGACAACGATTGCGAATGTGGCGTTCCTGTTCGTTTCTTGCCCAATTCTCTGAATTTTACTGTGCCCTGCTGTGCCGCGTTACAGCAGAAGCAGTAGTCCGTAAGCGGCGACTGCGGCCCATATCAGCATGGGCAGGGACCACAGATGGAAGCGCCACCAGATTCGACGATCGTTCGCCATCCGCAGGGCGATCAGATTGGCCAGCGAACCGGGCAGGAGGCCAAATCCCCCCACGTTGACCGCCCATGCCAGCAAGGTGGAAGGGGGAACATAATGCAGCAGTAAAATAGTCGAAGGCACGTTGCTGATAAATTGCGATAACCCGATCGCCGTCAGCCACAACCCCGGCGGCGTCAGGCCGCTGACCGCATTCAGAGCGCCCTGCAATAGCGGGAGCTGGATCAACAGGTGTACGTCAATAAACATCGCCATAAACACCAGCAGCAGCGTCCAGTCAATGCGCATTAACACCCGCCTGGCGAGCAGCAGAAAGCCGCAGGCCACCAGCGCCACGCCAGCCAGCGCCTGATCCATCTCGAGGGCGGTGATAAAGACCAGATACAGCCCGAAACAGCTCCACGCCAGACGGGGCTGCCACAGAGCGCCGCTGGCTCCGCTGTGGTACTGCAATTTTTTATTCGGAAATGCCCACCAGCAGACCGCCAGCAGCGAGGCCATCAGCAGCAGCGCCAGCGGCGCCATCTGTCCGCTAAACGCCGAAAATGACAAACCGGAGCGGCCCCACAGCAAAATGTTTTGCGGATTACCGACCGGCGTCAGGAGCGAACCGGCATTGACCGCCAGCGCTTCAAAGATGATTAGCCGGGAAACCGGGATCTCGCAGAGCTTACGCAGCGTGAGGGTCAGCGGCACCACAATAAATAGCGCCACATCGTTGGTCAGAAAAGTGGAGAGCGCGGCGGCTGAGAACACCATAAAGGCGGCGAGTTTCCGCTCGGTATCAAAGCGGCGCACCATTCTGCGCCCCAGTACGTCAAAATAACCGCTCTGCTCAACCCCTTTGGTGAGCATCATTAAACCGCTTAGGGTGATGATGGTGCGCCAGTCAATCGCTGCAGGCCAGGCGGCTGGTGCAAATGGCACAAAAGCGCTCAGCCCTGCGCCCACGATGATTAAGAGCAACAAAAAGCGATCGCGGGCCAGCGCGCGCAGTCCGGGGATTGTCATTCAACGGCAGGCCCATATTTCAGGGTAAATTCGCGAAACTTCACCAGCGTCTCTTCGCTGACGTGGTGCTCCATCCCTTCTGCGTCCCGGCGGGCAATTTCCGGGCTGACGCCCAGCACCAGCAGAAAATTTTCGACGATCTGGTGGCGTTCACGGCTCTCCTGAGCCAGTTTTTCCCCTTCCGGCGTCAGAAACACCCCACGCCAGGGGATCATCTCGATTAAGCCCACAGAAGCCAGTCGTTTTAACATTTTGGCCACCGTCGGCTGCGAAACCCCCAGCCGCGCCGCCATATCAACCTGACGCGCTTCGCCAACTTCGCGGATCAGATCGGAAATCAGCTCAACATAGTCGTCAATCAGTTCGCGACGGTGCGCCTCGCGAACCTGGCGAAACCCTTCGACATGCTCTTCAACATTCACCAGTTGCGTCGTTTTTTTTGTTATTGGCTTACCTGCGCGACGGTTCATTGTGTTTCCTCAATGGATGACGCTTCCAGCGCCCTGTAACAAGAGCGCACATTGTAAACCATAGCTCTGCCAGCACAAAAAATTAACGAAATAGCCATAGCTATACAATATAGCCTGTGCTATATCTGTATGTAATGCAGTCACCCTTCACGGATCGAGGGGATCTGAAATCAGGAGGTCTTATGAACGAATTCAAGAGGTGTATGAACGTGTTTACTCACTCTCCTTTTCAAGTCCGCTTAATGTTGCTGAACATGCTGTGCGATATGTTCAACAACAAACCGCAGCAGGACAACACATCTTCCCACTAAGCGGCGTCGCGGTACGCCGCTTCATTTTTTCGTCACATTATTCCTGTACGCTCCCGCTTAAGCCAAATTTCCCGATATTTTTTGCGGTTTTGTAATCCCCTTCGCAAAACATCTGCTTATCAACTGTTGACCTAACTTAGCGCTCGCACTATCTTCTTGCAGCCCTGCATAATTTGCGGCTCGCTGAAGCGGACCCTTATTCCCTTTCCACGCACTGTCAGGCAGGTTTTGACCCTTGGCGCCAGGGTGAGCACATGGCGTTTTCATGATAGTTGCCTATGAACTTAACCCTGAAAGAAACACTTATTACCCGCAGCCGGGCCTTAAGCCCGTGGACGGGATTCTACTTTTTGCAATCGCTGCTGATTAACTTTGCACTTGGTTACCCTTTTAGCCTGCTCTATGCCGTCGCCTTTACCTGCATCCTTCACCTGCTCTGGCAACGCGCGCCGCGCGCGCAGAGAGTGCTGACCGGTGTCTGTTCGCTGGTCGCTGCGCTCTATTTTCCGTTTGGTCAGGCCTATGGTGCACCCAACTTTAATACGCTGCTGGCGCTGCACTCCACCAACATGGAGGAGTCGACGGAGATCCTCACCATTTTCCCCTGGTACAGTTACGTGGTCGGTCTCTTTATCTTTGCACTTGGGGTAATTGCCGTTCGTCGGAAGCCGGAAGCGCAAAAGCGGTGGGGAAAAATCAACAGCCTGTGTCTGGCGTTTAGCGTGGTCACCTTTTTTGTTGCCCCGGTGCAAAATCTGGCCTGGGGCGGCGTATTTAAGCTGAAAGATACCGGGTATCCGGTTTTCCGCTTCGTGAAGGATGTCGTGGTCAACAATCAGGAAGTCCTCGATGAACAGGCACGTATGGCGGAACTCTCCCGGATGAAAGACACCTGGAACGTGCTGGCGGTCAAACCGAAATACCATACTTATGTCATGGTGATCGGTGAAAGCGCGCGCCGCGATGCGCTGGGTGCCTTTGGCGGACACTGGAATAACACGCCGTTTGCCAGCTCGGTTAACGGCACCCTGTTTACCGACTACGTAGCAGCCAGCGGCTCTACGCAGAAATCGCTGGGGTTGACCCTGAACCGCGTGGTTGACGGTAAACCGCAGTTCCAGGACAACGTCGTTACGCTTGCCAACCGTGCAGGTTTTCAGACCTGGTGGTTCTCAAACCAGGGGCAGATCGGCGAGTACGACACGGCAATCGCCAGTATCGCCAAACGTGCCGATGAGGTGCAGTTTCTGAAGAGCGGGGATTTTGAAGCGGATAAAAACACGAAAGATGACGCCCTGCTGAAGATGACCGCACAGGTTTTCGCCACACAACGGGCGCAACCGCAGCTTATCGTGCTGCATTTGATGGGTTCTCATCCGCAGGCCTGCGATCGCACCCAGGGGAAATACGCTGAGTTCGTTCAGTCGAAAGAGACCTCCTGCTATCTCTACAGCATGACTCAGACCGACAGCCTGCTGAGCAAGCTCTACGATCAGCTACGCAATAGCGGAAACAGCTTCTCGCTGGTCTATTTTTCCGACCACGGGTTGGCCTTCAAAGAACGTGGTAAGGCGGTACAATACCTGGCGCACAACGATAAGTTCCAGCAGAACTTCCAGGTGCCGTTTATGGTACTTTCCAGTGACGATAAAACGCATCGCATCGTCAGGGCGCGTCGCTCCGCTAACGATTTTCTGAACTTCTTCTCCCAGTGGACCGGGATCAGCGCGAAAGAGATCAAAAACAGTTACCCGTTTGTCTCTGAGAAAAAAGCGCCTCAGGTCTACATTACCAACTTCAGGCTGCAGAAAGTTGACTACAACCACCTGGGCACCGATGTGTTTGAGACCACGAGCCGCTGAGCGCACGTCCTCATCCGCAAGCCAAAAAAAATCCGCCACATTGGGCGGATTTTTTACTGGCTCACCGAAGTGATTAGAAGCGGTAACCTACGCCCGCGATCCAGGTGCCAACATCAACGTTGCGGATGCGGCTCTGCTCATAGGAGAAGTCCAGAGCAACGTTTTCAATTGGGTTGAACTGCATACCTGCGCCATAGGAGAAACCATAGTCGCTGTTGCTTGCAGTGCGGTTCGCACCTTCGTTCTGAGTCTGCTGGAATTTACCGTAGCCAACACCCACAACGCCGTAGATGCTCGCCCAGTCATTCAGACGGTAAGCAGGGCCCGCGGTGATGCCGTAGTACTGACCTTTGTTGTAAGAACCGTTATCGAAACGATCTTTTTCGGTGTAGGTGAAAGAACCAATCACGCCCAGCGGGTTGTTATCCTGCTCGTAACGATACTTCAGGTTGAAACCGTTAGCTTTGTTCATCACGCCCTGCATATCGCTCTGAGCGTAACCGCCAGTAACGGTAGAAGTAGCCGCTACAGCGGTACCTGCGGAAACAGCCAGAACTGCAGCCAGAGCTGAAAGACATGCAATTTTTTTCATAACCACCTCAAATGTGCTTCAAGTAAATCCGTAAGTTTTCAATATATCAAAAATTCTTGTGAAACTCTTTGCGATTGATGATGTCTAATGAAGCCTTTCCTGTAACAGAACATTTCCAGCAACAGTTATCTCATTCAATTAACGCGGAATTTTCACTTCAAAACGCTAATATTGCGCGCCATCATCGCTACATTCATCCAGATTATTCCTAAACGATCAGATGATAAAACCACCAGCGCGCCATCAATATACCTATTACAGCATCTTTTTTTTCAACGGCGTCTCAACCGTGGCGGCTTATTTCAATTACACTGCGTTTTTTACTTCGTTTGACCTAAATTGACAGGAGAAAGGATGCCTGGGCTATCCCACAAGACGTCGGTCTGGATACCGGTTGCGGTAATACTCATCGCCATGTTGTCGATTCAGAGTGGCGCATCGCTGGCGAAATCACTCTTTCCGCTGGTAGGTGCGCCTGGTGTGACCGCACTGCGTATCGCGCTGGGTACCATTATTCTGGTGATCATCTTTAAACCCTGGCGGTTACGCTTCAGGAAAGAGCAGCGTCTGCCGCTGCTCTTTTACGGGCTGTCGCTGGGGGCGATGAACTATATGTTTTATCTCTCCATCCAGACCATCCCGCTGGGTATTGCCGTTGCGCTTGAATTCACCGGCCCTCTGGCAGTGGCGCTTCTCTCCTCCCGGCGTCCGGTCGATTTTGTCTGGGTCCTGCTGGCGGTTCTGGGGCTGTGGTTCCTGTTGCCGCTTGGTCAGAGCGTCTCGAAAATTGACCTGACAGGCGCTGCGCTGGCGCTGGGTGCCGGAGCCTGCTGGGCGGTCTATATCCTGTCCGGACAACGGGCTGGTGAAGAGCACGGCCCGGCGACGGTGGCGTTAGGGTCGCTGATCGCGGCGATCGTTTTTGTCCCGCTTGGCATGGCGCAGGCCACAGAATCAATCTGGCAATGGTCGGTTATGCCACTGGGGCTGGCGGTCGCCGTTCTCTCAACCGCGCTGCCCTACTCGCTGGAGATGATCGCCCTGACGCGCCTGCCTACGCGCATCTTTGGCACGCTGATGAGTATGGAGCCGGCGCTGGCCGCACTCTCAGGAATGGTTTTTCTCGGGGAAACCCTGACCTTCACCCAGACGCTGGCGCTGTGTTCAATTATCGCCGCGTCGATGGGCTCCACCCTTACCCTGCGCAGGGAAAGCCGGGTCGAGAGGGTTGATATTAACTGAGGGTTATTATTCTGCATGGCTAATTTGCCATGCAGAATACAGGCCAGGACAGCATTGTGTATTATCCGGTGACAATTTTAATCTTATTTATAAATAAGCACATAGCGGGTTCGCCAGGCTTTAAAAATTAGGAAAGCTCCTGACGCTAAAAGTAAAACACAATGAAAACAATAAATTAAAAATAATAAAACCCTTCACTATTAATTTAATAGGCACGGCCAAAACTGCACATCCCCGATCCAGTGCTATACTCATTTCCGGTAATTACCTGGGACAATACATCAAGAGGATATGAGATTATGAGTACCGCTAAACTGGTAAAAACAAAATCAACTAATCTGCTTTATACCCGCAACGATGTTTCTGACAGCGATAAGAAAGCCACTATTGAGTTACTGAATCGCCAGGTGATCCAGTTCATCGATCTTTCGCTTATCACCAAACAGGCGCACTGGAACATGCGCGGGGCAAACTTTATTGCCGTCCATGAAATGCTTGATGGCTTCCGTACTGCACTGGTGACTCACCTTGATACGATGGCCGAACGCGCCGTGCAGCTCGGCGGTGTGGCGCTGGGAACAACCCAGGTCATCAACAGCAAAACGCCGCTGAAAAGCTATCCGCTGGATATTCATACCGTTCAGGAACACCTGAAAGAGCTGGCGGATCGTTACGCGATTGTCGCCAACGATGTCCGGAAAGCCATCAGCGAAGCGAAAGACGAGGACACGGCGGATATCTTCACTGCCGCCTCCCGCGACCTGGATCAATTCCTGTGGTTTATCGAATCTAACATCGAGTAATCATAAGTATTTCCAATAATAACCCTCGCCCTGTGGCGGGGGTTTTGCACATTTATAGTGCATCACTTTTGCCCGGAAAGCGGCAAAGGTGAATAAAATGTAATAATCACTTCACACAACCGTTAATGGAAGATTGTTTTTCCGCCAGAATCTGCGCTAAATATCACCCTGTCGGTTGACCAATACCATCCGCACCAAAACGGTGCCTCAGGTTGGTGCAATGAAGCGTCATTGCCACGTTTATCGTGCAACGTGTGACATCATCCCCTTTGTAAAACAATAGCTTGTAAACCTGGCACGATTCTTTCATTGTGCCAGTCGTTCTCGCAGGGGATCGCCCCGTGGATATAAAAGGAAATGCTATGAAGTCTGTATTAAAAGTTTCACTGGCTGCACTTACCCTGGCCTTTGCGGTGTCTTCTCAGGCTGCCGACAAACTGGTTGTGGCGACTGACACTGCGTTCGTTCCATTTGAATTTAAACAGGGTGATAAATACGTTGGCTTCGATGTGGATCTGTGGGCCGCCATCGCCAAAGAACTGAAGCTGGATTACACCCTTAAGCCAATGGATTTCAGCGGTATCATCCCGGCGCTGCAAACCAAAAACGTTGACGTTGCACTGGCCGGAATCACCATTACTGACGAACGTAAAAAAGCGATCGACTTCTCCGACGGCTACTACAAAAGCGGTCTGCTGGTGATGGTGAAAGCCAACAATAACGACGTAAAAAGCGTAAAAGACCTTGACGGTAAAGTGGTTGCAGTGAAGAGCGGTACCGGTTCCGTTGATTACGCGAAAGCGAACATCAAAACCAAAGATCTGCGCCAGTTCCCAAATATCGACAACGCCTATATGGAACTCGGCACCAACCGTGCTGACGCGGTTCTGCACGATACGCCGAATATCCTGTACTTCATCAAAACTGCCGGCAATGGCCAGTTCAAAGCGGTCGGTGAGTCTCTGGAAGCTCAGCAGTACGGTATCGCGTTCCCGAAAGGCAGCGACGATCTGCGTACCAAAGTGAATGGCGCGCTGAAAACCCTGCGTGAAAACGGTACATACAACGAAATCTACAAAAAATGGTTCGGTTCTGAGCCTAAATAATTATTCTTAGATTATGACGTACACTCGGGGGCGACCTTTCGCCCCTGTTATTTTTGAACCACGGTAACAGTAACAGGAAACGATCATGCAGTTTGACTGGAGCGCCATCTGGCCTGCCATTCCTATCTTGCTTGAAGGCGCCAAAATGACCTTGTGGATTTCGGTCCTGGGTCTGGTCGGCGGATTGATTATCGGCCTTGTCGCCGGTTTCGCCCGCACCTATGGCGGCTGGATAGCTAACCACATCGCACTGGTTTTCATCGAAGTGATCCGCGGCACCCCTATTGTCGTTCAGGTCATGTTTATCTACTTTGCCCTGCCGATGGCCTTCAGCGACCTGCGTATTGACCCGCTCACCGCAGCCGTTGTCACCATTATGATCAACTCAGGCGCTTACATCGCGGAAATTACCCGTGGTGCGGTACTGTCGATTCATAAAGGGTTCAGCGAAGCCGGTCTGGCGCTGGGACTCTCTCGTCGCGAAACAATCCGCCACGTGATCCTGCCACTGGCGCTGCGCCGCATGCTGCCTCCGCTGGGTAACCAGTGGATCATCAGTATCAAGGATACCTCGCTGTTTATCGTTATCGGCGTGGCTGAGCTTACCCGTCAGGGTCAGGAGATCATTGCAGGCAACTTCCGCGCGCTGGAAATCTGGAGTGCGGTTGCCGTGATCTACCTGATCATCACGCTGGTTCTGAGCTTTATTCTGCGTCGTCTTGAAAGAAGGATGAAAATCCTGTGATTGAATTTAAAAATGTTTCCAAGCACTTTGGTCCAACCCAGGTGCTGCACGATATCGATCTGAACATCAAACAGGGTGAAGTGGTGGTCATTATTGGGCCATCCGGCTCAGGAAAATCGACCTTACTGCGCTGCATTAACAAGCTGGAAGAGATCACCAGCGGCGATCTGATTGTTGACGGTCTGAAGGTCAACGACCCAAAAGTGGACGATCGCCTGATCCGTCAGGAAGCCGGTATGGTGTTCCAGCAGTTCTATCTGTTCCCGCACCTGACGGCGCTGGAAAACGTCATGTTTGGTCCACTGCGCGTTCGCGGCGCCAGTAAAGCCGCCGCTGAGGCGCTGGCCAAAGATCTGCTGGCAAAGGTTGGGCTCGCCGAGCGCGCGCACCACTACCCTTCTGAGCTGTCTGGCGGCCAGCAGCAGCGCGTGGCGATTGCCCGTGCGCTGGCGGTAAAACCGAAAATGATGCTGTTTGATGAGCCAACCTCCGCGCTCGATCCTGAACTGCGCCACGAGGTGCTGAAGGTGATGCAGGATCTGGCAGAAGAAGGCATGACGATGGTGATTGTGACCCATGAAATCGGTTTTGCTGAGAAAGTGGCTTCCCGCCTGATTTTCATTGATAAAGGGCGGATTGCCGAAGATGGCGATCCACAGGTGCTGATCGCCAACCCGCCGAGCCAGCGTCTGCAGGAGTTCCTGCAGCACGTCTCCTGATCGGCGGTTGTGAAATCAAGGCCGGGTATGCCAACGCATGACCCGGTTTTTTTTGCCCGTTACCCCTGGCGGACAGCGTGACGACGTTTGTTATCGTCCATAAAAGTCCAGGCGATAAAGCGGCTCTGTTTCTGGCCCTGCGCCATCTCTTTTTTCACCACGTTTACCGCTCCAGCCTCGCTAAGGGCGCGGTAAAGTGGCGGCAGATTATCGCCCTTCGAGACCAGTGTGGTAAACCACCCCACCTGACGGCCATAGGCTTTGCTCTCTGCAATCATTCTGAGAATAAACGCCACCTCGCCCCCTTCACACCATAACTCCTGCTGCTGGCCGCCGAAATTCAGCGCCGCATCCTTCTCAAGCCCCAGGTTGCGGCGCTTACGCTCGCTGCCTGCACGCGCGGCGGCGGCGGAATCATGAAAAGGAGGGTTACACATGGTGGCGCTGTACTGCTCATTCTTATGAATGACGCCGTTAAAAATGGCGCTGCTCTCTTTCTGGCGGCGAAGGCGAATGGCGCGACTGAGGCCAGGGT
>JAFACP010000156.1 GCA_023425455.1 Pseudomonadota bacterium
TTCACCGGCACCACGGATCTCGAGGTCGTGGGTCGCCAGCGCAAAGCCTGCCCCCAGGTCTTCCAGGGAGGCGATCGCTTCCAGCCGCTTTTGCGCGTCGGTGGTCATGGCTTTTGGATGCGGCGTCAGCAGCCAGGCGTAGGCCTGATGGTGCGAGCGGCCGACGCGCCCGCGCAACTGGTGAAGCTGCGCCAGCCCGAAGTGATCCGCTCGTTCGATAATGATGGTGTTTGCCGTCGGGATATCGATCCCGGTTTCGATAATCGTGGTGCACACCAGCACATTAAACCGCTGGTGGTGGAAATCGTTCATCACCCGCTCAAGCTCGCGCTCGCGCATCTGCCCGTGGCCAATCGCTATGCGTGCTTCCGGCACCAGTTCCGCCAGCTTATCGGCGGTTTTCTGGATGTTTTCTACATCGTTGAACAGGTAATAGACCTGGCCGCCGCGCAGGATCTCACGCAGGATAGCCTCGCGGACGACCAGATTGTCATATTCGCGAACGAATGTTTTAACCGCCAGACGGCGCGCGGGCGGCGTGGCGATGATCGACAGATCGCGCATGCCGCTCATGGCCATGTTGAGCGTACGCGGAATAGGGGTCGCGGTCAGGGTCAGAATGTCGACATCGGCACGCATCGCTTTAATGCGCTCTTTATGACGCACGCCAAAACGGTGCTCCTCATCGACAATCAACAGCCCCAGATCCCGCCATTTCACGTCGCTCTGCAGCAGCTTATGGGTGCCGATCAGAATATCGATTTGCCCCCCGGCGGCCTGCTCCAGAATCTGAGTCTGCTCTTTGGCGCTACGAAAACGGGACAGCATCTCAATGCGCACCGGCCAGTTGGCGAAGCGGTCGCGGAAGTTATCGAAATGCTGCTGGGCGAGAAGGGTGGTCGGCACCAGCACCGCAACCTGCTTGTTGTTCTCAACGGCCAGGAATGCGGCGCGCATCGCCACCTCGGTTTTGCCGAACCCCACGTCGCCGCACACCAGCCTGTCCATTGCCAGCGGCTGACACATGTCGCTCAGAACGGCGTTAATGGCCTGCGCCTGATCGGGCGTGGTTTCAAACGGGAAGCTGTCACAGAAGAGCTGATACTGCTCTTTATCGTGTTTAAAGGCGAAGCCCTCTTTCGCCGCACGCTGGGCATAGATATCGAGCAGTTCGGCGGCCACATCACGTACTTTTTCCGCCGCTTTCTGCCGCGCGCGTGCCCAGGCATCGCCACCCAGCTTGTGCAGCGGCGCATTCTCTTCCGCACCGCCGGCGTAACGGCTAATCAGGTGCAACGACGAGACCGGGACGTAAAGTTTGGCGTCACTGGCATAGGTGAGCATCAGGTATTCCCCCTTGATGCCGCCTGCTTCGAGGGTGGTCATCCCCTGATAGCGACCCACGCCGTGCTCAAGATGGACAATCGGCTGGCCCGGGTGCAGCTCCGCGAGGTTGCGGATCAGCGTATCCGGATTAATGGTACGTCGGCTGTCCTGACGACGCCTTGCTACGCGCTCTCCCAGCAGATCGCTTTCGCAGATCAGCGCCAGGTTGTTCAGCGTATCAATAAACCCGTGCTCGGCAGACCCGGTCATCAGATAACGACCGTTACCGGTGGCTTCGCTCAGGCGCAGAATGCGCTTCGGTGCAACTTTAATACGGCCCAGCAGTTCGCCTAACGCTTCGCGTCGACCCTCACTCTCAACGGAGAAAATAACCGGGCCGGTAAAGGATTCGAGGAACTTGCGCAGGCTGTCGAGCGGCGCTTTTTGCTGCGCCTGAATGGCGAGGTCCGGTAGGGTGCGGAAGGCGAGATTGGTGTTCGCCGCTTTGTCTGCCAGGGTGTCGGTTTTCAGCTGCACGCGCGGCCAGCGTTTCAGCGCGGCGTTAAGCTCGTCGCCGCGCAGCCACAGGGTTTCCGGTGGCAACAGCGGACGCATCGGGTCGACGCCCCGATTCTCGAACCGTGCGCGGGTCTCGCTTTCAAAGCGGCTGGCGCTGGCATCGATATCGCCGGTGTTGACGATAAGCGTATTGGCCGGGAAATAGCTAAACAGCGCGGGAAGCGGCTCGTTAAAAAACAGCGGCTGCCAGTATTCAATCCCGGCGGGCAGCGTGCCTTTGCTGACCTGCTGGTAGATGTGTTCGGCATCGCGTTTGACATCAAACTTGTCCCGCCACTGGCTGCGGAACAGCTCAATGGCGGTTTTGTCCGTCGGGAATTCATGGGCGGGAAGCAAGTTGATGGCTTCAACTTCCTCCAGCGTACGCTGGGTATCGGCGTCAAACACCCGCAGGCTGTCGATCTCATCATCGAAGAAGTCAAGGCGATACGGCTGGTCGCTGCCCATCGGGTAGAGATCCAGTAGCGCGCCGCGGGTGGCGTATTCGCCGTGCTCCATCACCTGATCGACATGACGATACCCGGCGCTGTCGAGCTGCGCACGCAGCGCATCGCGGGAGAGACGCTGGCCTTTTTTCATCACCAGCGCGTGACCATGCAGATAGCTGTGCGGACAGACGCGCTGCATCAGGGTATTTACCGGAACAATCAGCACGCCGCGCTGCATGGCCGGCAGCTGGTACAGCGTCGACAGGCGCGAAGAGATGATCTCCTGATGCGGCGAGAAGCTGTCGTACGGCAGGGTTTCCCAGTCTGCCAGGCTGCAGACCAGATTATCCGTAAACTGGCGAATTTCGTCGTGCAGGCGTAAGGCATTCTGCATATCCGGGGCGATAAGCACCACCGGGCCAGCATGGCGCTCGACAATTTCCGCCACCAGCGTGGCGCAGGCTGCGCCCGTGAGTTCACCGAGCTGGCGCTGGTCGCCGGCGTTAACGGGCAAGGAATAACGATAGTGTTCAGGCATGGCTGTGTCAGGATCTCTTATGGATATACCAACAGTATTGGGGCATATCACTGATACGCAATGTCTTTATTATCCCCGATCGTTTTGCATTAGCAAATCGTTCGCGCACGGCATCATAAATCGCCCCCGAACGGGGGCGTCTGTCAGCGTTAGCGGGCGGTTTGTGCCACAGAGAGGCGGGCGGGAGGAGAAAAGAACAGATCGCCAAACAGCGCGGTGGAGAGTTTACGTGCGCCAAGCCCGACCAGCGTACAGGCAACCAGGCTGACGAAGGGGTAGATCACAATCAGCGCAAGTTCGGCCCAGACGGGCCAGTAGGCGGCATTCAGTTCGGCGATCAGGAACAGGCTAAATGCCTCTATCAGAATGCGGTGGGTGGTATAGATGGCGATGGTATTTGAGCCAATCACATTGAGCAGGTTGTTGGGATGCACCGCGTAACGCTGCCCGAGGCTATAGAAAAGCTTCATGATCGCGACGATCGACAGCAGCGACAGCGGCAGTGGCACATTGGCAAACCACAGCACAACCGAAAAGCCCGCGAAGGCAAGCGCGGCCAGCCACAGGCGACGCAGCGCCAGCGCTTTCATCCACGTCATCAGCTGTACGCCATACCAGGCGCCCAGGCTGTAATAGACCATATTGCGAACGACGCTGTTCATGCCCCACCACGGCAGCGGCAGAAAGTTAATCGCAACGCTCGCCAGCGCCAGAAGGCCCAATACCGGCAGCTTCCAGCGGCTTAACAGTTTGCAAAGCGTAAAATAGACCACCAGCGCATACAGATACCACAGGCTGGTACTGGCGGTGAACATGGCCACGATGAAACCTGACAGTGACGCGGCATAGGCGGCATTCGATGAGGTTGTGAGCGCGCGGTCAGGGGCCAGCCAGTCGTTAAGATGGGTAAGCGCCTGCCACTGCAGCACCCCCCACAGCGCCAGCACCCAGACGATGCTCCAGATGCGCTTGTCGAGGCTGGTTCGCCAGTCCACGTCATCAATATAACGGCGGATCAGATAGCCGGAAATAAAGAAAAACACCGGCATACGGAAGGGGGCGAGATAGAGATTAAAATAGACCCAGCACTTCGCCAGCAGGCCGGATAACGGATGCTGCAGGCCGCTGAGATGCGGGTAAAAGGTGATCACCGAGTGATAAATCACCACCAGGCAGATGCACAGCCCTTTTATCTGATTAATCCATAATGCTTTTTGTTTCATCGGAAACCGATACCTGTATTGCCATAAACGAAGCGTTTATCCTGGGCGAAGGGCGGGGAGATGTAATTAGCTGCAGTCTGTATCCGCTTGATTTTCGGAAAAGGTGCAGGCCGTGGGCAGCAGAATTGTGGATAAGCACCCTGATTTATCTGATTTTTTCAGAAACAGGATTACCAAAGCTTACGGTTTCAGTCATTTACGCTAAACGGATTCGCTTATATACTCGTGGGTCTGCTATCAGCAAACAGACGGATTTCATGTACCAACCTGTCGCACTTTTCATAGGCTTACGTTACATGCGTGGGCGCGCCGCGGACCGCTTCGGTCGCTTTGTCTCCTGGCTTTCCACGATTGGCATTACGCTCGGCGTCATGGCGCTGGTGACGGTCCTTTCGGTGATGAACGGCTTCGAGCGTGAGCTGCAAAACACCATTCTGGGGCTGATGCCACAGGCCGTCCTCTCGTCGAACAACGGTTCCCTTAACCCGCAGCAGTTGCCCGAAAGCGCGGTGAAACTGCAGGGCGTTACCCGCGTAGCGCCGTTAACCACCGGTGATGTGGTGCTGCAGAGCGCCCGCAGCGTGGCAGTGGGGGTGATGCTGGGTATTGATCCGGCGCAGAACGATCCGCTGACGCCTTACCTCGTCAACGTAAAACAGACCGATCTGCAGGCAGGAAAATATAACGTTATCCTCGGTGAGCAACTTGCCGGGCAGCTCGGGGTAAACCGTGGCGATCAGCTGCGGGTGATGGTGCCCTCCGCCAGCCAGTTTACGCCGATGGGGCGTCTGCCGAGCCAGCGTCTTTTTACCGTTATTGGCACCTTTGCCGCCAACAGCGAAGTGGATGGCTACCAGATGCTGGTCAACATTCAGGACGCCTCGCGTCTGATGCGCTATCCGGCAGGCAACATTACCGGCTGGCGCCTGTGGCTCGACCGGCCGCTGCAGGTCGATACCCTGAGCCAGCAAACCTTGCCGCAGGGAACGAAATGGCAGGACTGGCGTGAGCGTAAAGGCGAGCTGTTCCAGGCCGTGCGGATGGAAAAAAACATGATGGGGCTGCTGCTGAGCCTCATTGTGGCGGTGGCGGCATTTAATATCATCACCTCGCTGGGGCTGATGGTGATGGAAAAACAGGGCGAGGTCGCCATTCTGCAAACCCAGGGGCTGACGCCGCGGCAGATCATGGCCGTGTTTATGGTGCAGGGGGCCAGCGCCGGGATCATCGGCGCGCTGCTCGGCGCGCTGCTGGGGGCGTTACTGGCCAGCCAGCTGAATAATTTAATGCCGATCATTGGCGCGCTGCTGGATGGTGCCGCGCTGCCGGTGGCCATTGAGCCGCTGCAGGTGGTGGGTATTGCGCTGGCCGCGATGGCCATCGCGCTGCTTTCGACGCTTTATCCTTCATGGCGCGCCGCCGCCACTCAACCCGCTGAGGCTTTACGTTATGAATAAGATCCTGTTGCAATGCGACAACCTGTCCAAACGCTATCAGGAAGGCACGGTGCAGACCGACGTGCTGCACAATGTCAGCTTCAGCGTAGGCGAAGGCGAAATGATGGCGATCGTCGGCAGCTCCGGCTCCGGAAAGAGCACGTTGCTGCATCTGCTTGGCGGGCTGGACACGCCGAGCGCCGGCGATGTCATTTTTTCCGGCCAGCCGATGAGTAAAATGTCCTCCGCGGCGAAAGCGGAGCTGCGTAACCGCGAGCTGGGCTTTATCTATCAGTTCCACCACCTTCTGCCGGATTTTACGGCGTTAGAAAATGTCGCCATGCCGCTGCTGATTGGCAAAAAGAAAGCGGCGGAGATCAACGCCCGCGCCAGCGATATGCTGAAAGCCGTCGGGCTGGGACATCGTGGCAATCACCGCCCGTCTGAACTGTCGGGCGGCGAGCGTCAGCGTGTGGCGATTGCCCGTGCGCTGGTCAACAATCCGCGTCTGGTGCTGGCCGATGAGCCTACCGGTAACCTGGATGCGCGCAATGCAGACAGCATTTTCCAGCTGCTGGGCGAGCTGAATGCTTCCCAGGGGACGGCGTTTCTGGTTGTCACCCACGACCTCCAGCTGGCGAAGAGAATGGGGCGTCAGCTGGAGATGCGTGACGGTCATCTGAATGCCGAACTGACCCTGATGGGAGCCGAGTAATGGCGTCACCGTTATCGTTACTCATCGGTTTACGTTTTAGCCGCGGCCGTCGTCGTGGCGGGATGGTGTCGCTTATTTCGGTTATCTCCACCGTGGGGATTGCGCTGGGTGTGGCGGTGCTGATCGTCGGCCTTAGCGCGATGAACGGTTTTGAGCGTGAGCTGAATAACCGCATTCTGGCGGTGGTGCCTCACGGCGAAATCGAGCCGGTCAACCAGCCGTGGACAAACTGGAACGAGGCGCTGGCCAAAGTCGAAAACGTACCCGGTATTCTCGCCGCCGCGCCGTACATTAACTTCACCGGTCTTATCGAGAGCGGCGTTAACCTGCGTGCCATTCAGGTGAAAGGGGTCAACCCACGGCAGGAAGAGAAGCTAAGCGCGCTGCCGCACTATGTGCAAAATGGCGCATGGCGCAGCTTCAGGGCAGGTGAGCAGCAGATCATCATGGGCAAAGGCGTTGCCGATGCGCTGAAGGTCAAACAGGGTGACTGGGTC
>JAFACP010000061.1 GCA_023425455.1 Pseudomonadota bacterium
TATGGCCCTGGTACGAGCGCTGAACAAAATGACGAAAGCAGGTATGCCTGAAAGCGTGCGTATTGCCTGAAAACACAACCCGCTACGGGGGAACTTACCCGAAATCTGATTTATTCAACAAAGCCCCTCTGTAATGAAGAAGGGATTACAACTAAAGCATATAATATTTACAGAAGCTTTATTTATGACATTCCCTTTGATGATGAGGGAGTTGTTTATCATCTTTGCGAAGGAGAATGGTATAAAGTTGATCAAGATTATTTAGCAATTTTGAAAGATTATATCGATCAAAGATGCGAGAACACCTCACTTCCACCATACAATCACGATAACATAGCAGCAAACAAAAGAAGTTATAGTGAAGAAAACTACAATGAAGATGTTGCCCGTAACTCACTTACACATATCTGTCTTGATCAAACAGATATAAGCCCTGATGGATATACGCAAATAGAGCCTTGTGACATAATTAGTTATAATGGAAATACGTGCATTTTCCACCATATAAAAATATCCTCACGCTCATCTCAGCTTAGTCATCTTTTTAATCAGGGTGTCAACTCTATGGAGTTGTTAATACTGGAAGGACACAGTAGAGACAAATTAAAAAATCTCATTGAAGAAAAAATACAACATCGTGATTTAGATAGTTTCAAGCGAGTAATCGATGGAAATGACTATAAAGTTGAGTTCGGCATAATTACAAAAAAACCTGCAATATCTAAATCTGATAACCTTCCACTTTTTTCAAAAATAAGCTTAATGAGAAGTTTAAGAGCACTTTCTCTTTGCCGCACGGAAGGTGTGGTAAGTTTTATACAAGATATAAGTCCTCCTAAAGAAAGCTATAGTAAATATCCTCGTATTACAGTAGTCGTATCTCTTGATGCAAATGGTAAGAATGAGGTTGTTGTAGATAAAAACCAAATTATCCCACAAGGGAAAAAAGTAATGAGATGCTCTCAAGAAATAACCAATAGCGCTATCGGTTCAAAATATATGATTTATGTCAAAGCAAGCGAAAATGGGGATCTTAGCACCAGTCACGCTTGGGAAAGTGAACGGATTTAGATAACTCTATTTATCTAAAAAGAAACACACACCATAGCCCCATAAATTCGACGGAGCTATGGTGTATTTTAAAATGAATAACTAAATGTTACCTTTATCTACGTTGTTTATTAATTTGTTTGATTCTAAGAGCATCAGCTACCGCATCTACACCATCTTCGCAAACAAATGGAGCTACTTCCGGTAGCCCTAACGTAACGCTCTCAAGCACAGCATAAAGGGCTGCTGGTGGATGATCTTTGCTATACCGATTCTCTGTCTCGCCAGAACCGCGGATATGTCCAACAAACTGCGCACGCGTCTCGCTGTCGATTCCAGCTTGTTTGAGCCTGGTAGAAAACGTGTGGCGGAATGAATGAAAAGATTTTTTGCTGTCTTTTTCAAAGCCTAACCGTTCTTTGAGCAACGAACGGTTAAACCAGTCAGAAGCCTTATCGCCGTATCCTTTTACAGAGTGGTAAGGAAGCTCTGGAAATAAACGCTCATGACCTGCTTTCTTCAATGCTTCACAATAGTGGATTAATCCAAGCTTGATCAATGTCGGATGCAACGGTATTTTTCTTCGTGAATTAATCGTTTTCAGTGACTGATCGTCCCGTTCGTTGCTGATTTCAAAGAAATAAAATCCGGTAGCATCCTGCTTAATATCATCTAGATAAAGTTGACATAACTCATTTATCCTCGCGCCGGTAAAAAAGCCAATTAGCGGTAGCCAGTAATGAAATGCACGATAATGATGGAATTGCCCCTGACTGTTTTTATCGACAGTCCCACGCTTATACCAAGGCATACCAAAAATAGCGTTTAAATCCTCATCAGTGAAATCAGATTTGAAATCCTGATCCATCTTTTCATTTTCAACAGGTGCAAAGAATTTATTCGCAGGAGACTTAATAAAAATGCCTTCTCCATCAGCCCACTGGAAAGCCTCGAAGAGAATTCGCATATATTTACGAACGGCATTATCGCTCATTAAAGGGTCGCCATTCTCTTTTGCCTTGCCAATCAATTCATGAGCATCATTGATTTTATATCTTATTTTCGCCAGATCGCGTCTTGCAGGTATCGACCTTAGTAAGCTCTCATACTTACGGAGGAAGTCACGGTCAACCTTTTCAAGCGTTGAATCACCCATGACTTCAAGGAGTAAGCCAAAACCTTCCCGGACTCGATTCTCTGCCTTTTCCGTGAATTTCCCCCCGCGCTTGTAGCGAATATATTTTTCACATAACTCGCTCATTTTCACTGAGTAGTATTTACGATTTACATATTCATTATCCGGTATTGATGAGGACAATAATACAGGGGGAATTGTTTTTGGTTTCTCTGGCATGACTGGAGAAACTGCGGTGCTATGTGACAGCCAAAATAATCGTAAGCGCTCGGCTTGAACACGATGAATCATCAATGAATTAGGCGAGATTTCGACACCGGGAAAGTCAACGAACCAAGCGGCTTTGGATGAAGCCTCTGAGGATTTAAATGCGGTTTCTGCATCCAGCGGCTCGCCAGCGATCATCTGACGTAATATACGTGATGAAACCAAGGGCTGAACATAACCGCTCAGAGAACCTCTGATACCGATGTTAATGGCACTATCGATGATAAATCCAGAAACCTCAGGATCGTCTTTATCAACGAGTGAAAGGTCTTCCACATAGTAAGCAGGACGCCCATCAGCAAGCCAAAACAGCGGGATATTCGTATCAAGCAAGCGCTGAGCAACTTGTTGCAGGGAAGCACTCGTTAAACCGCAAAATTCAGCAAGGCTGATCATTCCTTCGCCCGCCAAAGCAGGCGCACTGCTCACCAACTTTTCTCTATCCAATTTTTGATACTCACCCAAACATCGCTGCCAGACAGCCAATAGGAGTGCGGCAATCGCTCGTGCTTTTCTGATGTCGTTTGTTTCTGTTGAAGCGTGAATCTCACGCTGTCCCATGTAGAGACGGTATCGGGCGGGAACTGCAATACGGACAACATAAATACCGCTGCTACGGCGATACAAATTATCACGTTGAGCCATCGGCAGTATGACCTCTATGTAGTAGAGGCTACGCGATTTCACTCTGAATGAATTTAATTTTAACTAAATCAATAAGATAAGAGTGACTGGTGCCGATAATAGGAGTCGAACCTACGACCTTCGCATTACGAATGCGCTGCTCTACCAACTGAGCTATATCGGCCCTGCAGACGTGGTAACGGGCGTTAC
This sequence comes from Pseudomonadota bacterium, assembly GCA_023425455.1. Lineage (GTDB taxonomy): Bacteria > Pseudomonadota > Gammaproteobacteria > Enterobacterales > Enterobacteriaceae > Enterobacter. Next base: position 3,287 of record JAFACP010000061.1, read on the forward strand.
CACGGGGCAAAAGAGTAGATCTAACAGGGTGATGCGTCAATGGTCTCGCGAATCAAATGGCTATTTTTGCATCACCCACGCCAATTCAGGCACGAATGGTATCGTCACCGAAGCCGATCCACTTGTAGGTGGTCAACGCTTCCAGCCCCATCGGGCCGCGGGCGTGCAGCTTTTGCGTGCTGACGGCCACTTCCGCCCCAAGGCCGAACTGGCCGCCGTCGGTGAAGCGGGTGGAGGCATTCACATACACCGCCGACGAATCCACTTCGTTCACAAAGCGGTCGGCGTTGCGCAGCGTACGGGTGAGGATCGCATCCGAGTGCTGGGTGCCGTGCTCACGAATATGCGCAATGGCGTCGTCCAGAGAGTCGACCAGCCTGACGTTCAGATCCAGCGACAGGAACTCATCATCATACTGTTCCGCCCTGACCGGAACCACCGTCGCCGGGCCGGCCTTCAGCAGCGCCAGCGCGTCGGCTTCGGCGTGCAGCGTAACGCCGCTCGCGGCCATCTGCTGGCTCAGCGCAGGCAGGAACGCCGGAGCAATGCCCCGATGCACCAGCAGGGTTTCCACCGTGTTACAGGTGCTCGGACGTTGCGTCTTGGCATTGACGATGATCTTCAGCGCCGGATCAATCTCGGCGCTGTCATCTACCACAATGTGGCACACGCCAATCCCGCCGGTGATCACCGGAATGGTCGACTGCTCACGGCACAGCTTGTGCAGCCCTGCGCCACCGCGTGGGATCAGCATGTCGATGTATTTGTCCATGCGCAGCATTTCGTTCACCAGCGCGCGGTCCGGACTTTCAATCGCCTGAACGGCGCCTGCCGGCAAGCCGCACTCTTTCAGCGCCTGCTGGATGACCTTCACCGTTGCGGCATTGGTACGCCAGGTCTCTTTGCCGCCGCGCAAAATGGCGGCATTACCGGTCTTCAGGCACAGGGAGGCGACATCCACCGTCACGTTTGGACGGGCTTCATAGATCACGCCGATGACGCCGAGCGGCACGCGGCGACGCTCAAGGCGCAAACCGCTGTCGAGCAGCCCGCCGTCAATGACCTGCCCGACAGGATCGGCCAGATTACAGACCTGTCGCACGTCGTCAGCGATCCCCTTCAGGCGCGCCGGAGTCAGCGCCAGGCGGTCAAGCATGGCGTCGCTTAAGCCGTTTTCACGCGCGTCGGCCAGGTCCTGCTCGTTGGCGTGTAAAATTCCGGCGGATTGTGCTTCCAGGTAGTCAGCGATTTTTTCCAGCACACGGTTTTTCTCGTGGCTTGAAAGGAGCGCCAGTTTGTAAGAGGCGGCCTTCGCAGCGGCGCCCATTTGTTCCAGCATGAGTTAGCTCCTTAACGAATAATCATGTCATCACGATGCACGGCAACCGGGCCATACTCATAGCCCAGAATGGCATCGATTTGCTGCGAGTGGTGTCCGGCAATACGGCGCAGGGCGTCGCTGTTATAGCGGCTTACGCCGTGGGCGATATCGCGGCCTTCAAGGTTACGGATGCGGATCACTTCACCACGCGAGAAGTTACCTGTCACGCTTTTAATTCCTTTTGGAAGCAATGAGCTTCCACGTTCCAGAATTGCGGCCGTTGCGCCTTCATCGACGGTGATTTCACCGGCCGGCGGCGCGCCGAAGATCCAGCGTTTACGGTTTTCCAGCGGCGACTGCTGGGCGTGGAAGCGCGTCCCGACCGAAATGCCTTCCATCACGTCGCCAATCACGCCAGGGCGGCTGCCGGCGGCAATAATGGTGTCGATACCGGCGCGGCAGGCCACGTCAGCCGCCTGCAGCTTGGTGCCCATGCCGCCGGTTCCCAGCCCGGAGACGCTGTCGCCGGCGATGGCGCGCAGCGTGTCGTCGATGCCGTGGACGTCTTTAATCAGCTCGGCCTGTGGGTTAGCGCGCGGGTCGGCGGTAAACAGCCCCTGCTGGTCGGTCAGCAACAGCAGTTTGTCTGCGCCCGCCAGAATCGCCGCCAGCGCGGAGAGGTTGTCGTTATCGCCAACTTTGATTTCAGCGGTGGCGACCGCGTCGTTTTCGTTAATAACCGGAACGATATTGTTATCCAGCAGCGCGCGCAGCGTGTCGCGGGCGTTGAGGAAGCGCTCCCGGTCTTCCATATCGGCGCGCGTCAGCAGCATCTGCCCGACGTGAATGCCGTAGATGGAAAACAACTGCTCCCAGAGCTGAATGAGTCGACTTTGCCCCACGGCGGCCAGCAGCTGTTTAGAGGCGATCGTCGCGGGGAGTTCGGGGTACCCCAGGTGCTCACGCCCGGCGGCAATTGCCCCGGAGGTAACAATCACAATACGATGCCCTGCGGCGTGTAACTGAGCGCACTGACGTACAAGCTCAACAATGTGGGCGCGATTAAGGCGGCGCGATCCGCCTGTTAAAACACTGGTGCCGAGTTTTACCACCAGCGTCTGGCTGTCACTCATGATTCTCTGCCGTTCAACAATAAGGGAAAATGATGTCAAACAGACTTTGTAGCAGGTGTCAGCCCCGTTGCCAACTGCCTTAGTTGGTCAGGAAACAGTTTGTTGCGCGGGATCAGGGAGTGTAGCGATGGATTTTGACAAATTTATTGCTGAAATAATAAATCACAGTTTTTTAAATTAATTCTCAGATTGTCATAAAACGTTCATTCCAGAACGTTAAAACCCTTCCTGTTTTTCACCGGGCAAGAACTCGTATTCCTTGCTCAGCGAATATTAGCGCGTTTATAAAACTCAGGATTGAAAATGAAAAAAAGTATTCTGGCATTAGTGGTAATGGGCGTTGCTGCTTCCGCATCTGTACATGCAGCTGAAGTTTATAATAAAAACGGAAATAAGCTGGACGTCTACGGCAAAGTGAAAGCCATGCATTATCTCAGCGATGACGATGCGAAAGATGGTGACCAGACTTACGTGCGTTTTGGTTTCAAAGGTGAAACGCAGATTAACGATCAGCTGACCGGCTATGGCCGCTGGGAAGCGGAGTTCTCCGGCAACAAAGCCGAGAGCGACGCTTCGCAGAAAACCCGTCTGGCCTTTGCCGGCCTGAAAATGAAAAACATCGGCTCCTTCGACTACGGTCGTAACCTTGGCGCGCTGTATGACGTGGAAGCCTGGACCGATATGTTCCCGGAGTTCGGCGGCGACTCTTCCGGTCAGACCGATAACTTCATGACCAAACGTTCCAGCGGCCTGGCAACCTACCGCAACACCGACTTCTTCGGCATGATTGACGGCCTGGACATGACCCTGCAGTACCAGGGGAAAAACGAAAACCGCGACGCCAAAAAACAGAACGGTGACGGCTTCGGCACCTCTTTGAGCTATGACTTCGGCGGCAGCGATTTTGCCATCAGCGGCGCGTACACCAGCTCTGACCGTACTAACGATCAGAACCTGCTGACCCGTGGTCAGGGTAAAAAAGCCGAAGCCTGGGCAACCGGCCTGAAATATGACGCCAACGATATTTACCTGGCGACCATGTATTCTGAAACACGCAACATGACGCCAATTTCCGGTGGTTTTGCCAATAAAGCGCAGAACTTCGAAGTGGTTGCGCAATATCAGTTTGATTTCGGCCTGCGTCCATCCCTGGGCTATGTCCAGTCGAAAGGCAAGGATATCGAAGGAATTGGTGATGAAGATCTGGTGAAATACATCGACGTGGGTGCGACATATTATTTCAACAAAAATATGTCGGCGTTTGTTGATTATAAAATCAACCAGCTTGATGACAATAACAAACTGGGTCTGAGCAGCGATGATATTGTTGCTGTGGGGATGACTTACCAGTTCTGATTAACAGATATAAAAAGCCTGGCGATGTTTGCCAGGCTTTTTTATTTTCCGGCAGGCGCTAATGCCGCCGACCAGAAAACAGGCGCTGTTATGCCGTCAGCTTGACCGCTTCGCTGGAAAAGTCGTCGGCAGGTTCGAGTTTTAAGTTGAGGCTGGTGAGAAGCTCGCGGGCTTTGTCGAGGAACGCTTCCAGGGTATGTTCCAGACGCTCAATCACTTCCGGGTCGTTGATGGTGGTGGCTTGCCAGTCGCCCTCTTTATTGAACAGGCCAAACTGGTAGCTGTAGGTAAAACGTTTTTCCTGCGCTTCCATTTCCATCCACCAGCCCCAGAACTCACGCTTTTCCGGCGCAGGTTTCACGTTGACGCAAACAGCAAGGCAGTCGAAAAAAAAGCGATGCTCTTCACACTGCTCTTCCCGAATATACGGGCCTAGCGCCATGAACTTCTTGATCAATCTGCTTTTCGGGTGTCCACTCGGTAACGTCATTGCGATCTCCTTTTGTGAAGCCACTGTTTTACCAAACCAATAAAATTTAGCAATCTCTTAACACAATCTCTGGGCGATCCAGCGTGTAATCTCTTTTAGCGCCTTGTCAAAATTCTGATACACCGGACTGAAGGGCACCTCCAGCAGTTTTCCATCCACAGATGACGAGGTGATTAAACGCGACTCCTCCTCAGGGCTGAACGGATCGTCTTTCCAGAAACCCGACAGCATCGGCGTCGGGCAGCGGCGGCCCAGCAGCCCCTGCGTTTTTAACGAGTAGCGGTTAAGCTCAATGCGCAACGCTTCATCTGATGCATCATGCATGCCAAGACGGCTTGCCAGCACATCCAGGAACATCTCCGGAACCCTGCCCTGCCGCGCCGGTTCGCTCAGCAACGCATGGACAACCGGGCCCAGGCAGGCCACGCCTTTCAGACGGGAAGACTCGAGGTAAGCCAGGCGTACGGCGACATTCGCCCCAAAGCGGAAGCCAAAGGCGGCGACGCGGGTATGATCCACCCACGGGATATTTTCCAGCGCTTTCAGCGCGTGCTGGTGCAGCAGACTGGAATCCTGGGTCAGTTTCCACTTCGACGAGGAGCCAATAGAGGGCATATCAAGCGTCAGCATCGCGATCCCTTTTGGTGCGAAGTAGCGCTCAAACAGGCTGTAGTAATCGGTTTGCAGGGAATCGAGGCCGCCGCACATTAATACGGTCGGGAACGGGCCTTCGCCATCGGGCATATGCAGGAAGCCGCTGACCGAAGCGTTGCCCGAAATGGTGAACACCAGTTCACGCATGCGGCCAGGCAAACGCTGAGCGGCCTCTTCATAGGCGCGGTTCGCCAGCACCTGCGCTTGCTCTGCCAGTTCGTCGCCTTTCAGGTGCGGGTAGGCCGCAATACTGTAAAGGTTCGAGGCGTGCAGCCAGTGCTGGCCGCTCAGCGCCGCATTCTCTTCCTGGCTGGCCTTCTGCTGCCAGATCATCGCCTGCCGGGACCACTCGTAGATCCAGTTGCCGCCGCGATACCCGACCACGGTATCGTACAGATCGCTGTCGGTGCGTTCAGCGTCGCTCATGACAATGCGCGCCTGTACGTCGAGGATTTCACGGGGGTCGATACCGCGCCAGATCCACATCAGGCGGTTGATCATGCGATACCAGTGCGGAATGTTTTTACCGTCTAACGCGGATTGCACAGAGGGCGTAGACCCCGGATTGAAACGACGAACCAGCGTTGACGTTTCCGGGTGCTTAAAGCGGGGTTTGAAGAGAGTCTCAGTGAGATTCGCCTGCGTCATTACGTTGCCTCCATGAATACGTCATATCGCAGGTATTGTAACGCGTGGCGCGCTAAAAAAAACAACGCCCGGCATTACCGGGCGTTAAAATAATTGCGCTGCGTAATCAACGACCGGAGATTGGCGGTACGAAGACCACGCCCATATCCCACGGCTGTTCGATCCAGGTATCCTGAGGGATATCAATCACATAATCATCAACCAGCGGGCGACCTGCCGGTTTGGCGAAGATGGTGACAAAGTGCGCTTTCGGGTACATTTCGCGGATCGCAACGGCGGTACCGCCGGTATCCACCAGGTCATCAATAACGATGAAGCCTTCACCATCACCTTCCGCGCGTTTCAGCACTTTCAGCTCACGCTGGTTGTCGTGATCATAGCTGGAGATACATACGGTATCGACATGACGAATACCCAGCTCACGTGCCAGCAGCGCCCCCGGTACCAGACCGCCACGGCTAACGGCGATAATACCTTTCCACTGTTCGGAAGGCATCAGGCGCGCAGCCAGTTTGCGTGCGTGAATCTGCAACATGTCCCAGGTGACGACGTATTTTTCGCTCATGTGAAGTGTCCCAGCCTGTTTTTATACGGCTTAAAAAGTGTTCAAGGGGGAAATAGGTTGCGCGAGATTATAGAGATCTGACGCACTAAAAACCAGTGTTTAGCGCCCTCTGGCCGAGTTTTTACATGCTTTATGCTACCAGCAACCGGAGAAAGTGGTATTCTCAGTGGCATCTCGCAAGCCTGACTTGTGGTAACTATTAACCTGCTAACCCTGTGACCTGCATGCCCGTTTTGCAGAGCATCGACAAGGAGACTTATCGTGTCTGAGCTGTCTCAATTATCGCCACAACCGCTGTGGGATATTTTTGCCAAAATCTGTTCCATTCCCCATCCGTCCTATCATGAAGAACAGCTTGCCGCACATATTATGGGCTGGGCAAAGGAAAAAACCCTGCCCGCTGAACGCGACCAGGTTGGCAACATTCTGATCCGTAAAGCCGCTACCGCGGGCATGGAAAACCGTAAACCGGTGGTGCTGCAGGCGCATCTGGATATGGTTCCGCAGAAAAACAACGACACCGTTCATGACTTCACCAAAGATCCTATTCAGCCGTATATCGATGGCGAGTGGGTGAAAGCGCGTGGCACCACGCTGGGTGCGGATAACGGTATCGGTATGGCCTCTGCGCTGGCCGTTCTGGCCGATGACAGCGTTGAGCACGGCCCGCTGGAAGTGCTGCTGACCATGACCGAAGAGGCCGGAATGGACGGCGCATTTGGTCTGCAGGCCAACTGGCTGCAGGCAGATATTCTGATCAACACCGACTCCGAAGAAGAGGGTGAAATCTACATGGGCTGTGCGGGCGGGATTGATTTTATCTCTACCCTGCCTCTGTCCCGTGAAGCGGTGCCGGCTGGTTTCCAGCGCTTTAAGCTGACGCTGAAAGGGCTGAAAGGCGGTCACTCCGGCGGCGATATCCATTTAGGTCTCGGGAATGCCAACAAACTGCTGGCACGCTTCCTGGCCGGACATGCCGCAGAGCTGGACCTGCGTCTGCTGGATTTCAACGGCGGTACGCTGCGCAACGCCATCCCGCGCGAAGCTTTCGCCACCGTCGCAGTCCCTGCGGCAAAAGTGGATGAACTGAAAAATCTCGCCGGTGTTTACCTCGATATCCTGAAAAATGAACTGTCGGCAAAAGAGAAGAACCTGACCGTGGTGCTGGAGTCTGTCTCTGCAGATAATGCCGCGCTGACGTCAGACTCACGCGATCGCTTTATCCAGCTGCTGAACGCGACCCCAAATGGCGTGATCCGTAACTCCGACGTGGCAAAAGGGGTAGTGGAAACGTCCCTGAACGTGGGCGTTGTGACCATGACCGACGACAGCGCGGAGATCATCTGCCTGATCCGCTCGCTGATCGACAGCGGTAAAGAGTACGTGGTGAGCATGCTGGAATCGCTGGGGGCACTGGCTGGCGCAGAAACATCCGCGAAAGGCAGCTACCCTGGCTGGCAGCCGGATGCCAGCTCGCCGGTGATGGCGCTGGTGCGTGAAACTTATCAGCGTCTGTTCAACAGCACGCCGAACATTCAGGTTATTCACGCCGGTCTGGAATGTGGTCTGTTCAAAAAACCGTACCCGGATATGGATATGGTTTCCATTGGGCCAACCATCACCGGGCCACACTCACCGGATGAACAGGTGCATATCGAAAGCGTTGGCCACTACTGGACGCTGCTGACCGAACTGCTGAAGGCCATTCCGGCGAAGTAACGCCGAACGGAGGCCGGGAAGCGCTTCGCATACCGGCGTTAGCCACCCAATCCTCAGGCCCGGACACCGTTCCGGGCTTTTTTATAGCCCCAGCACCAGCTGGCGTTCAAGCTGCGGATCGAGCAGAGTGACATGCAACCCGACCAGCCGGACCCCGCGCCCACCTCGCCGCTCTTCCCAGACTCGCTTTGCGCTGGAGATAAGATCCTCTTTATTCAGACGCGGCCAGACATGCTCCTGGGTGGTCTGCTGAAAGTCGTTGAACTTCAGTTTGACGCCCTGGCGCGCGATCAGCAGGTCCGGTTTGACCTTCGCCAGCCGCCGCTCCAGTTCCGGGTAGAGCTGCCCGGTGATGATGGCTTCGCACGCCGACCACTCATGAATATCTTCCCCGAGCGTACGTTCAACCCCCAGCGATTTACGCAGGCGCTCGTTGTGGACGCCGCGTTCGTCAATGCCCTGGCTGCGTTCCCAGAGTACCCGGCCAAATTTCCCGAAGCGCTTAAGCAGCATGGCGAGATCGCTTCGCTGTACGTCCTCACAGGTTCGCAGCCCCAGGCTCTCCAGCCTGGCGGCGGAGACTTTGCCCACTCCGGGGATTTTGCTCAGTGGTAAGGTTTTTAAAAAAGCCGGAACCTCCCCGGGAGTGATAACGTACTGGCCATCAGGCTTATTCAGATCGGAGGCGATTTTCGCGAGAAACTTGACCGGCGCGACCCCTGCCGATGCGGTCAGGGCCAGCTCGTTGAAAATGGTCTGGCGGATCGCCTGCGCCATCAGCGTGGCAGAACCATGGCAGTGTACGCTGTCGGTGACGTCCAGATAGGCTTCATCCAGCGAAAGGGGTTCAATCAACGAGGTGTAGCGGGAGAAAATTTCCCGAATATGCAGAGAAGCTTCTTTATAGGCTTCAAAGCGCCCCGGCAGAAGCGTGAGATGGGGGCAGAG
>JAFACP010000477.1 GCA_023425455.1 Pseudomonadota bacterium
TTGACAAGATTGCTCTGTACAAGTCAATGGCTCTCCAGATGTCATCCTGTGTATCTCCATCCCAATCAGGAACTGTCGCCAACTCGGATTTGAACTGCATAATGAGGATATGCGCATCTGCGACTTCATCCTTTCGACATTTTAATGCGATACGAGATATCGACTTCGAAGATAGGATTGAGTAGGGCGAAAAAGCGGTGCGCTCAGCGGCAATTAGTTTTTGTAATTTTCTCATGTAATCTATGCATCCTGGACATCGGGAGGGTAATGCATGGTAATTTTTACTGACCATAGAAACCAATGAAATAGCCGACTTTAATATGTCAGCTCCTCGCTCAAAGCAGACCTTCAGCAAAACCAGCTCGTCTGCTTTGTACTGTGCGTTCAACCCAGGGATGCAACGCTCCCCTTAATCAAACGTCAGCCAGGCGTGTTACCCCTTCCAGACGTTCCAGGGAAAAAACCACTCCTCACTCAACCTCGTGAATAACATACTCCCGGGCGATAGCGCGGGTTTTTTGTCCCCATACTGAGGCCTGTGTTCTTTTTTGATGGGCGTCGAAGGTCGCCTGGCTGGTGAACAGCTCTTCCACGTTCCAGATAAGCGGGTCAGGCGTTTCGCTGACCGTAAAGGAAAGGCAACCCGCTTCCGCCAGGGTCAGTCTTCGATGTTCAGGCAGATACTGGCGCACACGTTCCGCCTGTTCCGGGCTGGTGCAGAGTAAACGACCCGTCAGTTTTATCATCTCGATCCTTGTCTTTATTGCTGTTTTAGCGGTGGGTTCAGTGGCGAAATTTATAGCAGATACCTGAAAGCGGAGTAAACCGGGATGATGGCTGATGGCCGGCAAACGGCGCATTGCGTATCAGACGACGTCAGGGGCAGGGCGCCGCGATCGAAAAGGGGGCGGTGAAGCCCCCTGAATCTGTTCCCCGTCGGCAAAAGTGCATCGGGTGAACGAAGCCGTCTGCTGCGTTTAGCCGGCTGGCATCACTGAGCCAATTAGCGGCGCACCGCGATGGCTTCAATCTCGATTTTCACGTCTTTTGGCAGACGCGCCACTTCCACGCAGGAGCGCGCCGGGAAGCTTGCGTTGTGCTCGGTAAAGAACGCTTCGTAGGTGGCGTTCACGGTCGCGAAGTCGTTGAGATCTTTTACGAAAACGGTGGTTTTAACGATATCGCCCACCTTCAGACCCGCAGATTCAACGATCGCCTGCACGTTCTCCAGCGACTGACGCGCCTGCGCGGCCACATCTTCCGCCACCTCGCCGGTTTTCGGGTTCACCGGGATCTGACCGGAGGTAATGATCATACTGCCCAGATCAACGCCCTGAACGTAGGGGCCGATCGCCGCTGGTGCATTTTCCGTCGCAAGTACTTTAGACATGTTATCTCCTGAATTTCAGCACATATGGGATGTTCCCGGCCATTATAGGGAGGCCGGGATCCATAACCAACCTCAATTAGTTGGCCAGCACCACATAATGAGAAAACTCTTTTTCACAGTATTTGCATTTGAGTGCGATGTCATCTGCGCGCTTTTTCACTGCGAAGCTGGAGGAAACGGGCTCAGCATGGCTGATGCAGTTGCTGTTCGGGCATACCAGCACGCTGTCGATCCGCGCCGGCAGGCTCGGGCGGGATTTGCCCACCACTTCGTAGTCGTCGATGCGGTTAACGGTGGCGTCCGGGGCATACAGCGACAGCTGGTTTACCTGCTCGTCGGTGAGGAAGGTGTTCTCAATTTTGATCAGATCTTTACGGCCCATTTCGCCGGAAGGCAGGTTCAGGCCGATGGTGATGCGCTGGTCGGTTTCGGTCAGTTTGAACAGCGTCAGCAGCTTAAAGCCAACCTGCGCAGGGATGTGGTCAATCACGGTGCCACGCTTGATGGCTTCAACCTGAAGTTTATTGTCGTGTGTCATGGTGGTCTCCCCTTACAGAGCTAATTCGCGATTCAAAACCAGGGCCAGCAGCGCCTGGCGGGCGAAGATGCCGTTCCCGGCCTGCTGGAAGTACCAGGCGTGTGGCGTCTTATCCACGTCGGTGGTGATTTCATCGATACGCGGCAGCGGGTGCAGCACCTTCATATTGTCGCGCGCCCCTTCGAGATCGCTGGCGCGCAGCACAAACTGGGCCTTCACGTTGGCGTATTCCGACGGATCGAGACGCTCTTTCTGCACCCGGGTCATATACAGAATATCGACGTTGCCCATTACCTCTTCGATGCTGGCGTGCAGGCTCCAGGCAATGCCTTTCTCGTCCAGCATATCGAGAATGTACTGCGGCATCGCCAGCGCGTCCGGGGCGATAAAGAAGAAGCGGTTGCCGTTAAATTTCGCCAGCGCCTGGGTCAGCGAGTGGACGGTGCGACCATATTTCAGGTCGCCGACCATCGCGATGTTGAGGTTCTCCAGGCGGCCCTGGGTCTCCTGAATGGTGAACAGATCCAGCAGGGTCTGCGTCGGGTGCTGGTTCGCGCCGTCTCCGGCGTTGAGAACAGGAACGCCGCCGGAAAACTCGGTCGCCAGACGCGCCGCGCCCTCCTGCGGGTGGCGCATCACAATCGCGTCCACGTAGGTGCTGATCACCGAAATGGTGTCCGCCAGCGTCTCGCCTTTTTTACCGAGCGACGTGTTGCTGCTGTCTGAGAAACCGACCACTGAGGCGCCCAGACGGTGCATGGAGGTTTCAAACGAGAGGCGCGTGCGGGTCGAGGCTTCGAAGAAGCAGCTCGCAATCACCTTGTGCTTAAGCAGCTCCGGCTGTGGATCCGCTTTCAGTTTTGCCGCGGTTTCCAGAACCAGTTCCAGCTCTTCGCGGCTGAGGTCGTTTATGGAAATGATGTGTTTGTGATAAAGCGGATTCATGTTTATCTCCTGACGCCGGGCAAAAAAAAGCCCCTCAAATGAGGGGCTCCGGGAATAGGGTTATCAACGGGAAGAAAAACGGCAGGCCAGCGTCTGATTTCAGACGCGGTAAGACGTTATGTCGTACACGCTTGACCATGCTTCCTCCCGGCAAATTGTGGGGCATTATACGCAGCCCGGCAGACGGATCAAGCGATTTAATGCACGCTTTACTCAGTGCAAACGGTTCTTTGTGAATACTAATTCATTCTAAGTAAATAATTAATCTGCTTATGCACCAGCGCGGTGCGCTTCACCACCCGGGGGGCGACCCAGACAATACTGCTCCCGGCCACCACGCCGAGGATCTCCGGCAACTGGTGATAATCCAGAATGCGCGCCACCGCGCGGCCATATCCGGCCACGGTGTGAATAAGGATAAATTCGCTATTGTGCTCCACGCTGACCACCATGTCGGAAACCGAACGCGCGGCATCCGGGGTCGGGCGAAGCTGGGGGTTGAGCGAATAAATTTTTAACCCTTTGGCATTGCGTATTTTTATGACGCCGAGCAACTTCAGCAGCCGGGAAACCGTAGACTGGCTGATGCTGTCAAAGCCATGCTCCTGCAGATCGCGGCGAATTTCTTCCTGGGAGAGATAACTCTTTTCGCTAATCAGACGCTGACACACCGTCAGCTGTAGCTGTTCTTTTGCAGAGTAATCACCATATTCCGTCATAACTATTTCCCATCTAAGTGGCTGAAACAAAACGCCCGGCGGAGCGAGGCTTACCGGGCCTGTACCCTAAATAATTCGGGTTGCATGAAGGCGGCGACGCAGTGGATCCCCGGGAGCGAACATCAGTACCTGACTGAGGCGAGCGAGGAAAACCCACCCCCAACCTGAAGTATGACGGGCGTACAACGTCAAATATTCACAACAACGCACCCAGGCTCAATGTCACCATAATCACCACCGTCAATATCGCCAGCAGCGGCGCCACCCACTTCAGGTAACGCACGTACGGCACCCGGGCGATAGCCAGCCCGCCCATAACCACCGCCGAGGTGGGGGTGACCAGGTTAACGATGCCGGAGGCCGACTGATAGGCGGTCACGACCAGCTCGCGGTTGACGTTAGCGAAATCGGCCAGCGGCGCCATGATCGGCATCGTCAGAACCGCCAGTCCGGAGGAGGAGGGCACCAGAAACGACAGCAGCACCTCCAGCCAGTACATCACGTTGATAAACGCCACCGTCGATAGACCACTCACCAGCCCTTCGGCGCTGTGCAAAATGGTGTGAGTAATCATGCCCTTATCCATGATCACTACGATACCCCTCGCGATGCCGATAATCAGCGCCACGCCCAGCAAATCCCGCGCGCCGTTGATAAAGGTGCTGGTCAGCTCCTCTTCGCTCATGCGGGCGATCAGCCCGACGATAATCGCGCTGGCGAGAAACACCGCCGAGATCTCCGCCATCCACCACCCCAGTACCGCCACGCCGTAGATCATCACCGCGAAGGCGAGGGCGAATATCACCAGGATAAGCTTACGCACCGGGGTAAAGGCCAGCGACTGCTCCCCTTTGTTGCCGAGAAAATGGGCGCGGTTCTCCTCCTGCTTATCGGCGACGATGGAGCGCGACGGATCCCGCCGCACCTCGCGGGCGTAGCGCATCACCCACGCCACGCAGATCAGCCAGCCGATGACCAGCAGCGCCACCCGCAGACCGATGCCCTGAGTGAAGGGGATCCCGGCGGCGTTGGCGGCGATCACCGTGGCAAAGGGGTTAATGGTGGAGCCGAGGGTGCCGATCCCCGCGCCGAGCAGCACCGTCGAGGCGGCGACCACCGGGTCGAAGCGGGCCGCCAGCATCACCGGCACCAGCAGGGTGTAAAACGGCAGTGACTCCTCCGCCATGCCGTAGATGGTGCCCCCGGCGGCGAACAGCGCCATCAGGATCGGGATCATCCACTCCTCGTGTCCGCGCAGGCGGGTGGTGACCCGCTCGATCCCGGCGTCAATCGCCCCGGTTTTGCTGACGATCCCCAGAAAACCGCCGATGATCAGAATAAACAGCGCCACGTCGATCGCCCCGGCCTGGCCGGTATCAGGGTCGTACAGCCCGGCGATCGGGGCCATCAGCACCGACACGATCCCCTGCGGGTGCGCCGCCACGTGGGCGTATGTCCCGGCGACAGGCACCGCCTTGCCGAGAGCGTCATTCATCGCCATCTGATACTGCCCGGCCGGGATCACCCAGCTCAGGGCGGCGACAACGGCAATCAGAAAAAAGAGAATGGTGTAAGCGGAGGGAAACTTGAACTTGCCCATGATGTTCTCCTGCAGCCCGGCGCACCGGCTGGCGCGCCGGGAGGTGATTAGTCGCCGAGTGTTGCCACCATGACCGCTTTAATGGTGTGCATGCGGTTTTCCGCCTCGTCGAAGACGACGGAGTGGGCGGATTCAAACACTTCTTCCGTCACTTCCAGCCCTTTCATGCCCCAGGCGATTTCGATTTCGCGCCCCACCGTCGTGTGCTCGTTATGAAACGCCGGCAGGCAGTGCATAAATTTGACCTGCGGGTTGCCGGTGGCGTTGAGCACGGCGGCGTTGATTTGGTACGGCTTCATCAGGCTGACGCGCTCGCCCCAGGCCTCTTTCGGCTCGCCCATCGACACCCACACGTCGGTGTAGAGGAAATCGACCCCCTGCACCCCTTCTTCCACGTCGTCGGTTAGGGTGATGCGCGCCCCGGTCTCCCGGGCGATGGCGCGGCACTGCTCAACCAGCCCGGCCTCCGGCCAGAAGGATTTCGGCGCGACCAGCCGAATATCCATCCCCATTTTGGCCGCACCGACCATCAGCGAGTTGCCCATGTTGTTGCGCGCGTCACCGAGGTAGGCGAAGCTCAGCTCCGGCAGCGTCCTGCCCGGCGCGTGTTCGAGCATGGTCATCAGGTCGGCGAGGATCTGCGTCGGGTGAAACTCATCGGTCAGCCCGTTCCACACCGGCACCCCGGCGAAGGCCCCCAGCTCCTCGACGATGCTCTGGCCAAAGCCGCGATACTCAATGCCGTCATACATGCGCCCGAGCACGCGGGCGGTGTCTTTCATCGACTCCTTATGGCCGATCTGCGAACCGACCGGGCCGAGGTAGGTCACCTGCGCCCCCTGGTCAAAGGCGCCCACTTCGAAGGCGCAGCGGGTGCGGGTGGAGGTTTTTTCAAAAATCAGGGCGATGTTTTTCCCCTTCAGGGTCTGCCTTTCGCGTCCGGCTTTTTTGGCGGCCTTCAGCTCCATGGCGAGGTCGAGCAGGAACTGGATCTCCGCCGGGGTGTAGTCCAGCAGTTTGAGGAAGTTGCGGTTTTTCAGGTTGATGTGCATAAGGGAAATCCTTTTAAAATAAATGTGTTATTGACGGATCAGCGTGCCTTTCTCGCCCGCCAGGATCGCCGCGCCGTCGGCCAGTGCGCCGATCCCGGCGATGCCGTTGCAGGCCTCGACAAACGCGCGGCAGGCGGCCACTTTCGGCCCCATCGACCCGGCGTCGAACGACATCTCCCTGAGCAACGCCGGCGTCACCTGCGCCAGCGGGCGCTGGGTCGGTTTGCCCCAGTCGAGGTACACCGCGTCCGCGTCGGTGAGGATCAGCAGAGCGTCTGCCTCTATCTGGCGGGCCAGCAGCGCCGCAGAGAGATCTTTGTCGATCACCGCCTCGATGCCGTGATAGCCGCTGGCGTTCTCCACCACCGGCACGCCGCCGCCGCCGTTGCAGATAACCAGGTGGTCGCGCTGG
>JAFACP010000096.1 GCA_023425455.1 Pseudomonadota bacterium
CATCCGCTCCGGTTCGTTTCTCAATCTCTTGATCAGAATCGTAAAATTCCATATTGAGTTGTTGAGCTAACTGACGCCCAATAGTGCTTTTGCCGGCACCCATAGGCCCAACCAGAAAGATATTGCGTTTCTCTGCCATTTTTTCGGTACTACTAAGACTATTCGTTAATGGTAATCCCCGCTTCGCAGACACCCAGCGTAGCAGGACATGAACTGAAACCTCATATGCAATAGAGCGAGAGTCAGACTAAAAATTATCTCAATACTCCGGCTTGTTTGGCAACTGATTAAATCACCGCGTCAAACGCATAAGGCAACAAGACGTAAGTCCAACTCAAATCGGTACTCCTTGTATGCTAATTCATGTCCCACGTCAAACATCTGCAACAAACTGAATGCAAAATCATTGTGGGGATCGTTTCCCATCAATGGATCCCTATCAGGCGCGGCGTAATAAATACCACCAGTTCGCGGCGCTCATTGTCTTTGCCCTGATGCCGGAATAGCTGCCCCAGCCAGGGTATACGCCCCAGGCCCGGCACGCTGTCGCTGCCGCTTTTGTGCCGCTGCGAGAAAATTCCCCCCAGCGCCAGCGTTTCTCCGCTTTTGACTTCGACCTGCGTCTCTATCTCTTGTTTATCAATAGCCAGCGTCTCTCCTTCCGCCTGCTGCAGGACCTGCCCCGGCATATTCTCGCTGATGTGCAGTTTCAGCCTGACACGCCCGCCGGGTAATACCACCGGTGTAACGTCCATCCCTAACACCGCCTCTTTGAACTCCACGGACGTGGCACCACTTTCACCGCTGGAGACAGGGTAGGGAATTTCACTGCCTTGTTTGATGCTGGCAGGCTGCATATGTGAAGCCAGTAGCCGGGGGCTGGCGATGATTTCCAGCTGCTGTTTTTGCTCCAGCGCCGACAGCTCCAGATCCAGCATTCGGCCATTGATTCGACCGATATTAAACCCGAGGTGTGTCGGCGCGCTGGCGACCGACAGCGCAGAACCGAGCGTGGTTAACTGCCCGCGGCTTGCTGGTTTCGTCGCGTCAGCCAGGCTCCATTTCACCCCCAGCTCACGCAGGCTTTTTTGATTAATCGTTACAATATGCGCCGCCAGCTCCACCTGCTCGACGGGAAGATCCATCTGCCCGGCCCAGTGGATAAGCGTGTCCACCGTCCGCTGATTATCCCGCACCAGCAGGCGATTCGTCCGCGTGTCCGCCGATACGACGCCTTTTGGACTCAGCAGTTTCTGTGCCATGTTCTGCAACTCGCCGGCATCCGCATAGGCAAAAGCGATACTGCGGGAGACCAGTGGCGCATCAAGCTGCCGCTGGGCCTGCTCCTGCGCCCTTCGCGTCTGCTGTTCACGTTGCCACGCCTGGCTGTGAATATAAAAAATGCCGCTCTCTTCGCGCATCACCAGCCCCGCGCTGCTGACGACCGTTTTTAATGCCTGCCGCCAGGGAACCGCCTGCAAATGCAGCGAAAGCGAGCCGCCCACATCCGGCGATACCACCAGGTTACGCTTCTCTTGTGCGACCAGCGCCTGCAGCACCTGAACCACGGGGACGTCGTCCACCATCAGGGTGACGGGCTTCGGCGAGCCCGCCCACAAGAGTTGACTGAACGTCATCAACAGTACGGATATCCCTGCTTTCATTTTCTTGCTCCTTCTCGTATCCACGTCCATTGCTGCGGCTCGCAGCTTTCCCCCACATCCACGACCAGCTCCGATTCCGCCACATACGCCACGCGCCAGCCTGGCGGGAGCGGCGCATCCGCACGCACGCGATGCCAGCCCTTTTTTCCATCCTGTAAAAGGGCAATTCCGTTGACCAGCCCCTGATAGCGCCATTGCGCAAGCTCTGCGACCCTGCAGACATCAAGCGGCGGGCGAAACGGGTCACGCATACCTGTCAGCAGCACACACAGCGCCAGTAGCGCTGGCCCCTTCATCTTACGGCCCATGATCAAGCTCCAGCTGCATGCTGATACGTAGCTGTGTCTGATGCGCAGTGATAGCAAAGCCTGCTATCCGTACATCCTGGCGCGCCAGCCTGGAAAAAATCACGGGAACCGCGCTCCAGACAACGTCCAGCGTCAGCGCTCCACCTCCGGGCGTTGGCTTCCACTGCACCAGCCTGCTGCCGTTACCCTGCAAATCCAGAGGTGAAAACGGGCGCCGTCGTGTAGCCGCTCCAGCCTCCGGCAGCGCCGGCTGTCGCCTGACGATAGTCCAGAGCGCAGCACTGGCGTCGTTAGCCTGCTGCAGCTGCCTTTGCGCACGAAGATACTGCCCGCTGGCCGGGCGGATCAGCACCAGCCAGACGATAAGAAGGACGGCACCTGACGCGATGCACCAGCAGAAAACCCGGGTGCGCGGCGCGCACTCATCCCAGCGTTGATAGATTTTATGCATGCCCTACCCCCGGTTTTTCAGCTGAAAAGTGAACATCCAGCGGCCCTGAGGATCCTGCTGTAACGCACCGGTGGCACCCGGGCTAAAGCCAGATATCTGCTTCAGGGCGTCAGTCATGGCAGAGAGATCCACAATCCGGGCGGCATATCCCGTGACGCTGAGAAAAGGCGGATGGAAGCGGAGCTCCGTCAGCCAGGCCTGCTCCGGAATCGACGCTGCCAGCGACACCAGTACGGGAGACCATGAGACGGGCTGCGGCAGTGCGCCGGAGGCAGGAGACTTCCGCTGTAAGGCGAGCCACGCTTTCTGCCGCGCATCCAGCGCATGCCGCACCTTGTTGACCTCTGCCAGTTCGCTGTGCAGAGCGCGCGTCGCCAGCGACAGCGGAAGCAGCAGGGAGAGCGTCGCCGCCGCCGTCGCCAGCAGCGAGGCGAAAAACAGAGCGCTCCAGAAC
>JAFACP010000478.1 GCA_023425455.1 Pseudomonadota bacterium
CGTTCAGCGCGTGCGGAGCGTTTTGCTGCGCTGTTGCAGGAAGGGGCGATGAAAAAAGAGATCCCGACCCTGTTCACGGACTCGACCGAAGCGGAAGCCATCAAGCTGTTCGCAAACACCTATCTGGCGATGCGCGTGGCCTACTTTAACGAGCTTGACAGCTACGCAGAGAGCCTGGGGCTGAATAGCCGTCAGATCATCGAAGGCGTCTGCCTTGACCCGCGTATCGGCAACCATTACAACAATCCGTCATTTGGCTACGGCGGTTACTGCCTGCCAAAAGACACCAAGCAGCTGCTGGCGAACTATCAGTCCGTGCCGAATAACATCATCTCGGCGATTGTCGATGCGAACCGCACGCGTAAAGATTTTGTCGCAGACTCCATTCTTTCCCGGCAGCCTAAAGTGGTGGGCGTGTACCGTCTGATCATGAAGAGCGGTTCCGATAACTTCCGCGCCTCTTCCATCCAGGGGATCATGAAGCGTATTAAGGCGAAGGGCGTCCAGGTCATCATTTATGAGCCGGTGATGAAAGAAGATGAGTTCTTCCACTCGCGGGTGGTACGCGATCTGGATGCCTTCAAGAAGGAAGCCGATGTGATTATTTCCAACCGCATGGCGGAAGAGCTGGCCGATGTGGCGGATAAAGTCTATACCCGCGATCTTTTCGGGAGCGATTGATCCGGCTTTCTCAATAAAAAACCCGGCTATTCTGGCCGGGTTTTCTGTTTTTACACTTTGTAGAATTGACGATACCAGTCCACAAAGTTCTTCACCCCGTCTTTAACGGAGGTCTGCGGTTTAAAGCCGATGACGTCATAAAGCGCTTTGGTGTCCGCGCTGGTCTCCAGAACGTCACCAGGCTGGATTGGCATCATGTTTTTCTCGGCTTCTTTGCCCAGCGCATCTTCCAGGGCCGTAATGTAATCCATCAGTTCGACAGGCGAGCTGTTACCAATGTTATAGACGCGGTAAGGCGCGGAGCTGGTTGCCGGAGACCCGGTCTCAACGGTCCAGCTGGCGTCGGCCTGCGGAATAACGTCCTGCAGACGAATAATCGCTTCAGCGATGTCATCGATATAGGTGAAGTCGCGCTTCATCTTGCCGTAGTTGTATACGTCAATGCTTTTACCTTCAATCATCGCTTTGGTGAATTTGAACAGCGCCATATCCGGGCGACCCCATGGGCCATAGACGGTGAAGAAGCGCAGGCCGGTTGTCGGCAGGTTGTACAGATGCGAGTAGGTATGCGACATCAGCTCATTGGCTTTTTTGGTTGCCGCATAAAGAGATACCGGGTGATCGACAGAGTCATCGGTTGAGAACGGCATCTTGCGGTTCAGACCGTAAACCGAGCTGGAGGAGGCATACAGCAGGTGCTGTACGTTGTTGTGGCGACAGCCTTCCAGCACGTTGAGATGGCCAACAAGGTTGGCGTCGGCGTAAGCGTGCGGATTTTCCAGCGAATAACGCACGCCTGCCTGGGCGGCCAGGTGGATCACGCGGTCAAATTTCTCATCGGCAAACAACGTTGCCATTCCTTCCCTGTCGGCAAGCTCCAGCTTGTGGAAGGTGAAACTGTCGGATTTCAGGAGATCGAGACGCGCAAGCTTAAGGTTAACGTCATAGTAATCGTTGAGATTATCGATGCCGACAACCTGGTGCCCGGCCTCCAGCAGTCGCTTGCTGACATGAGCCCCGATAAAGCCAGCCGCACCCGTAACCAAAAATTTCATAACTTTCCTCATTCACGCTTCGTTCTGGTTGATGCCTTCCGGCATCAGAATCCGGCTATGATAGCGCGTCAGCCGCGAGTTACATAACCCATCTTTTCGATATAACTCATCGGATTCGGGTAGATTAATTCCCGGTACGAGATAAACTATGCACACTTTTCCATTGATGTACTTTTACCTGTCAGGAGCAGTATGACGCAGAACAACAGTAACCTGGTTACGCGTAGCAATGAGCCGGAACAAATTGATTTAATTGATTTAATGCTGCAACTGTGGCGTGGGAAGTGGGTCATTGTCAATGTTATCGTCATCTGTATCCTCCTGGCGGTGGGTTATCTGGCGATAGCGAAAGAGAAGTGGACCTCAACCGCGATTATCACTCAGCCTGATGTCTCGCAAATTGCTGCTTACAGTAATGCGCTAAACACCCTGTACGCAACTTCCGCCGTTGTGTCGCCAGTGACTGGGGTTCCTGTCCCGATTGATATGCAAAAACAAGCTCAGGACGTTCAGACGCAGGCGATAAGTCGTTTTAGCGATGCATTCTCAGCCCTGAAATTGTCCATCGACCCATCTCTCAAAACACAACCGCTTCCGTTAACCGTCACCTTTACTGCCAGTTCCGCTAAAGAGGCGCAAACGCAACTGGCTCAGTCTATTCAGCAGGTTAATGATCAGATCGCTCAGGAGATGGTTGCAGATCTGAACGACAGTATCAGGCAGCAGATTGCTACTCTGCAGAATTCACTAAAAACCCTGCGAATGGTTGCACAGGAGCAAAAAAATCTGCGTATCAAACAGATTTCTGAAGCATTGAAATATGCAGAAGCGTCGAAAGTGTCTACGCCGCAAATTCAGCAAGCTCAGGATGTGACTCAGGAAACGATGTTTCTGCTGGGGAGTGATGCGCTGAAATCAATGATCGACAATGAAGCGTCTCGCCCGCTGTCGCTACCATCTGAATACTACCAGTTGAAACAAAATCTGTTGGAGCTGCAGAATCAGAATTTGACCCCAGACGGTATCCATGTTTACCGTTATGTCATGAAGCCAGACTTACCAACTAGCCGTAATAGTCCTAAGAAGTCTATTACCCTGATCTTTGCGGTGTTACTCGGCGGGATTATCGGTTCTGGCGTGGTGCTTGGTCGCAATGCACTGCGTAACTACAGGCCACGCGCCTGATCTGCAGACAAAAAAATACCGGGTTGCCCCGGTATTTTTTTATTGATGCCGCTGACGTAAATTCTCGATCACCGCCGTTAAATCCAGCTTCTGATCCTGGAGCAGCACCAGCAGGTGGTAGATCAAATCCGATGCTTCGTTGGTCAGCTCATCGCGATCGTGTACCGTCGCGGCCAGCGCGGTCTCAACGCCTTCTTCACCCACTTTTTGCGCGATACGCTTGGTGCCGCTGGCGTAAAGCTTCGCGGTGTACGAGCTTGCTGGGTCCGCCGTCTTGCGCTCTGCCAGCAGTTGTTCCAGCTGATACAGGAACAGCCACTGGTGGCCGGTCTCGCCGAAGCAGCTGCTGGTGCCTGTGTGGCAGGTTGGGCCAATCGGGTTCGCCAGGATCAGCAGGGTGTCCTTATCGCAGTCCGGCGTGATGCTTACCACGTTGAGGAAGTGGCCGGAGGTTTCCCCTTTGGTCCACAGACGCTGTTTGCTGCGCGAGAAAAAGGTCACTTTGCCGCTGTCGAGGGTTTTTGCCAGCGCCGGCGGGTTCATATAGCCCAGCATCAGCACTTCGCCTGAAACGGCGTGTTGTACAACGACGGGCAGTAATCCGTCGGTTTTTTCCCAGTCCAGCTGCGCCTGTTGTTGCTCTGTTAACATACCCTGATCTCCACGCCCTGGTCGGCCAGGAACGTTTTTAACTCGCCAATATTGATGATCTGTTTATGGAATACGGAAGCCGCCAGCGCGCCGTCGACGTTGGCGTCACGGAACGCTTCGAGGAAGTGCGCCATGGTGCCTGCGCCGCCGGATGCAATCAGCGGCACGTGGCAGACGGCACGCACTTTTTTCAGCTGTTCAAGATCGTAGCCGTTACGGACGCCGTCCTGGTTCATCATGTTCAGCACAATTTCACCGGCACCGCGTTTCTGCACTTCCTGCACCCAGTCCAGCGTTTCCCACTGGGTGACGCGGGTGCGGCTTTCATCGCCGGTGTACTGGTTGA
>JAFACP010000182.1 GCA_023425455.1 Pseudomonadota bacterium
CATGGCAGGAGATTGAGCAGGTCGATCGCGTGCTGTTTATGGTGGACGGCACGACCACCGACGCCGTTGACCCGGCGGATATCTGGCCGGACTTTATTGCTCGTCTGCCCTCCAGACTGCCGATAACCGTTGTGCGTAATAAAGCGGATGTCACTGACGAAGCGCCGGGCATCAGCGATGTGAATGGTCACTCACTTATTCGCCTGTCGGCACGTACCGGTGAAGGCGTGGAGGCGCTGCGCAACCATCTCAAGCAGACCATGGGCTTTGATACCAGCATGGAAGGCGGCTTCCTGGCACGCCGTCGCCACCTGCAGGCGCTGGAAGAGGCCGCTCGCCATCTTGATCAGGGTAAAGCGCAGCTGATTGGCGCGTGGGCCGGTGAACTGCTGGCAGAAGAGCTGCGTCTGGCACAGCAGAACCTGAGCGAAATCACCGGAGAATTTACCTCCGACGACCTGCTGGGACGGATCTTCTCAAGCTTCTGTATCGGTAAATAACCCCGCTTAACGAACAGTGATTTCCTGACAGGAAATCACTGTTGTCCAAATGGCAACTCGTCTGTTTCCCGTTCTCCCCCTATTCTGCATGCCTGCATCTATGGGGGAGTTATGGCTCGTTTTCTGTTTTGTAGTTTTGCGCTGGTTCTGCTTTATCCGTCGGGCATTGATATGTATCTGGTGGGATTGCCGCACATCGCCCGCGATCTGGGTGCCAGTGAAGCACAGTTGCATATCGCCTTTTCGGCCTACCTTGCGGGGATGGCGTCGTCGATGGTATTTGCCGGGAAAATCGCGGACAGAGCCGGTCGTCAGCCTGTCGCCATAACCGGTGCCATGATCTTTGCGCTGGCTTCCGTGCTCTGCTCGCAGGCCCAGGAGAGCGCCCTGTTCCTGGCAGGCCGTTTTATCCAGGGCATTGGCGCCGGTGGCTGCTATGTGGTCGCCTTCGCGATTTTGCGCGACACCCTAAGCGCCCAGCGCCGCGCCAAAGTGCTCTCCATGCTCAATGGCATTACCTGTATCATCCCGGTGCTGGCACCGGTCATCGGCTATCTGATCATGCTGAAATTCCCCTGGCAGAGCCTCTTCTGGACAATGGCAGCCATGGGCGCACTGGTTTTCGTGCTGTTGATCGCAGTGCTGAAAGAGACCCATCCGGGTTCGCAGAAAAGCGGGCATACCGCCACGATCCACCCGACCGAAAAACTGCTCAATCGCTTTTTCCTCAGCCGACTGGCCGTCACCACGTTAAGCGTGGCGGTGATCCTCACCTATGTAAACGTTTCCCCGGTTCTGCTGATGGAGACCATGGGTTTCGATCGCGGGGAGTACTCCACGGTAATGGCCTCTACGGCGCTGGTCAGTATGGCGGTGTCCTTTTCTACGCCGTTTGCCCTGAACCTCTTTAGCCAGCGCACGCTGATGCTGACGTCTCAGGCTCTGTTCCTGGCCGCAGGCGCGATTCTGGCAACCCTCGGCTCACACGCAATGATGCTGGCCGGTATCGCCCTGATCTGCGCGGGTTTCTCCGTCGGATTCGGTGTCGCAATGAGCCAGGCACTGGGTCCGTTCTCGCTACGCGCGGGCGTGGCAAGCTCGGCGCTGGGTATCGCTCAGGTTTGCGGGTCATCGCTGTGGATTTGGCTGGCGGCCGTTCTCGGCCTAAACGCGCTGAATATGCTGATCGGGATACTGATTGGCTGTAGCATACTTTGCATCACCTTACTTATGCTCATTCAGCCTGCAGCGCATTATGAAGAAGCCCATCAGCAATCTCGATCTTAACTTATTGTTGTGCCTGCAGCTTTTGCTGCAGGAGCGTAGCGTAACCAAAGCCGCGAAACGGATGAACGTCACGCCGTCCGCGGTGAGTAAATCGCTGGCGAAGCTGCGTGACTGGTTTAACGATCCGCTGTTTGTCAAAACCCCGCTCGGCCTGCTGCCAACGCCATTAACGGTGAGCCTGGAGCAGGATCTGGCCGACTGGATGCAAATGAGCAATCAGATCCTCGACACATTCCACCATGACTCCCCCGGCGGCCTGACGTTTGAACTGGCGGCGGAGACGCCGCTGATGCTGATCCGCTTTAACGCGCTGCTGGAGCAGGTCAATCAGCGCTATCCGCAGGCCAAAGTGAAAATGCGCCACTGGGATTATGATTCGCTGGATGCCATTACCCGCGGCGAAGTCGATCTCGGTTTTACCGGGCGCGAAACGCACCCGCGCTCACGTGAGTTGCTGAAGCTGATGCCGTGGTTTATCGACTATGAAGTGCTGTTCAGCGACCGTCCCTGCGTCTATCTGCGTGAGGATCACCCGGCGCTGCAGGAGAAGTGGGATCTGGAGACGTTTCTGCGCTATCCGCATATCAGCATCTTCTGGGAGCGGACCGATACCTGGGCACTGGATGAAGTGCTCAAAGAGATGGGACGCGAGCGCAGCATCGCCATGAGCCTGCCCGGTTTTGAGCAGTCGATGTTTATGGCGGCGCAGCCCGGCCATAACTACATTGCGACCGCGCCGTATTACTGCCATCACTACAATCAGCTCCACCAGCGGAAGCTGGTAACCCTGCCCATTCCGGTGGATGATGCGCTGGCGGAAAAACTGACCGTTCCGTTTACCCTCATCTGGCATAAACGAAACAGCCATAATCCGAAAATTATCTGGCTACGGGAGACCATCAAAGCGCTCTATGGCGCTCCACTGCGTTAGCGATCTGATTTATGCCTAAGAAAATGTAAAGTTCGGGCGCCTGGTCTTCTCTTCCTGCCATTTACTGATTAAAACAGTGAGCAAGTTAAGCGATAATGATGTAACCGTTTAACCGACTACGACCATTATCAGGGAGCGAAAAATGGCTACGCACTTTGCAAGAGGGATACTCACTGAAGGACGTCTCGTATCGGCCAGACTATCTTCAGCCTGTCACAATGAAGCGCTAACACTTCCCGACCATCGCAGGACGCGATTTTTGGCCTCAAGAGCGCTGCTCGCTGAATTGATGTTTATGCTTTACGGCACCAGTGAACTGCCCGCCATGCTCACCCAGCCTGAGGGGCGTCCGGTCTTTGCCGACCCGGCGCTTCCCCGGTTCTCCATCGCCTATACCGGCAATATTATCGGCGTTGCCCTGACGACCGAAGGCGATTGCGGCCTGGATATGGAGCTCCAGCGCGCCACTCGCAGCTTCCATGGCGCTAACGCCCACGACGATTACCCGCTCTCCAGCAATGAAAAGCTGTGGGTCAAAAATCAGAACGACCCATTTGAGGCCAGGGCGCAGCTGATCACGCTACGTCAGAGCATCCGTAAGCTCTGCGGCTGCGCCTCAGACAGCGCCAGCCTGCTGCAGCTTCTTCCCGGCTCCGGGCGCTTACGCGCGGCCAGAGCGACGCTGGTCGAGGCCCTGAGCGATGCAGAAGATGTGCTGATCTGGTCGATTGCTGTCGCGCCGGCGATTGAGCGATTGAAAATATGGGAGTTTGACAGCCTGCGCGGCTGGCGTAGTCTTCCTGATGTCCCTGAGCGCGCCAACGAACCCGCAGCACGCCTGATGAGATTAACCAGTTTACCCGCAGAAAAAGCCTTCACACCTGGCTGATCCGTACAGGGTCATCATCATAAAACAGGAGTCATTATGTCTGATACGTTGAAAGTTGTTACGTTACTGGGAAGCCTGCGCAAAGGTTCGTTTAACGCGATGGTCGCCCGCACGCTGCCGCAGCTGGCTCCGGCCGAAATGACGGTTTCCGCCCTGCCTTCCATCGGCGATATTCCTCTGTATGATGCCGACGTTCAGCAGGAAGAGGGGTTCCCGCAGAGCGTGGAAGCCCTGGCGGAGCAGATCCGTCAGGCAGATGGCGTGGTCATTGTCACGCCTGAATACAACTATTCGGTGCCGGGTGGGCTGAAAAACGCCATTGACTGGTTATCCCGTTTACCGGAGCAGCCGCTTTCAGGTAAACCGGTACTGATTCAGACCAGCTCGATGGGGGCAATTGGTGGCGCACGTTGCCAGTATCATCTGCGCCAGATCCTGGTCTTCCTCGATGCCATGGTGATGAACAAGCCGGAATTTATGGGCGGCGTGATTCAGAACAAAGTGGATCCGCAGAGCGGTGAAGTGGTTGATCAAAGCACGCGTGACCACCTTTCCGGTCAGTTGACCGCATTTGGCGACTATATCCGCCGCGTCAAAGCCTGAGATCAACAAGCCCGGCATTACGCCGGGCTTGTCGCGAAAGGCTATGTGAGGCGCCGTCTGACGCTTCCTATGCCTTAGTGCGCATCAATAAACACAATCTTCAGCACAAACAGCAGCGCCACAATAATGACGCACGGGCTGAGGTCGCGGATGCGGCCGGTGCCAATCTTCATCACACAGTAGGAGATAAAGCCCAGCGCGATACCTTCGGTGATGGAGAAGCTGAATGGCATCATCACGGCGGTGATAAACGCCGGCACTGCCTCGGTTAAATCCTCCCACTTGACCCGGGCCAGGCTTGAGGTCATCAGGACGCCCACGTAGATCAGCGCACCTGCCGCCGCGTACGGCGGAACCATCCCCGCCAGAGGCGAAAGGAAAATCACCAGCAGGAACAGGATCCCGACAACCACGGCCGTCAGGCCAGTACGGCCACCCACAGAGACGCCGGAAGAGGATTCAATATACGCCGTGACCGAAGAGGTACCGATAAAGGAGCCGGTCACGGAGGAGATACTGTCAACAAACAGCGCCTGCTTCATGCGCGGGAATTTACCGTTCTCGTCGGCGAGACCCGCTTTGTCGGTCACGCCGATCAGGGTACCGGAGGAGTCAAACAGGTTGACCAGCATGAAGGAGAAAATCACCCCCGCGAGGCCAAGATTCAGCGAGCCTGCCAGATCAACGTGACCCACGACGGTTGAGACGCTCGGCGGCGCAGAGACAATACCGGTGTAGTGAACATCGCCCAGCATCCAGCCCAGCAGGGTGGTGATGACGATAGAAACCAGCACGGCAGCGTGAATGTTGCGGGAAGCCAGGATAGCGATGATAAAGAAGCCGAGTACGCCCAGCAGCACGCTGTGCGAGGTGAGGTTACCGATGCTGACCAGCGTATCCGGGTTAGCAACGATCACGCCCGCATTTTTCAGGCCCATCATACCGATGAACAGACCGATACCGCTGGTGATCCCCACACGCAGGCTGACGGGAATGTTGGCAATCATCCAGTAACGGACACGGAAAATGGTCAGCAGCAGCAGACCAACAGCACCCCAGAAGATGGCACCCATACCCACCTGCCACGGCAGCCCCATCGCCTGAACCACCACAAAGGCGAAGAAAGCGTTCAGCCCCATTGCCGGCGCCAGAGCGACAGGCAGATTAGCGAATACCCCCATCAGAATGCTGCCAAGGGCAGCAATCAGGCAGGTCGTTACAAAGACGGCGCTGGTGTCCATGCCAGCAA
>JAFACP010000243.1 GCA_023425455.1 Pseudomonadota bacterium
GTCCAGAGCACCACGAACGGTGTGGTAACGAACACCCGGAAGGTCTTTAACACGACCGCCACGGATCAGGATCACGGAGTGCTCCTGCAGGTTGTGACCTTCACCACCGATGTAGGAAGTCACTTCGAAACCGTTAGTCAAACGCACACGGCATACTTTACGCAGTGCGGAGTTTGGTTTTTTAGGAGTGGTAGTATATACACGAGTACATACGCCACGTTTCTGCGGGCAGGCTTCCAGCGCAGGCACGTTGCTTTTTGCAACTTTGCGGGCGCGTGGTTTGCGTACCAGCTGGTTAACTGTTGCCATTAAATAGCTCCTGGTTTTAGCTTTTGCTTCGTAAACACGTAATAAAACGACCTCATACAATATGAGGACGCGAAATTTTAGGGCTACGTCGAAAAGGTGTCAAGAAATATACAGCGATCTCAAATCACCAGTTCATTTGACTGGCGTGCGTCACAGTAAGATTGACGAAATCAGTATAGCCAACCACGTCAATTTTGGCTGAAATTTGACCAGACAATCCCCGCGCATCAAGATCATCTCTTAACGCAGAGACCGTTATGGGGGCATTGCAGAGGATTTCAACGAAACGGCTACCGTCGAGCGCGGCGAGTACGCCATCCTGAATCAGCAGCAGCTCATCGCCTTCGCGCAACATGCTTATTAACGCATCGATGTCACATTGCCAGGGAGAACGGCTCAGGGTATGGAGCATGACGGCCTCAGAAAGTCAGAACAGTATCATAGAGAGCAAGATGTTCCCGCAATATTTGGGAATCAAGGAGAGTGACATCCAGCACGAAGGGCGTGCTGTCCTTAAGCCCGCGCGCGGCCAGAGAGTCGGCGCAAACAAAAAAGGTATCAATGTCGTACAGCGGCAGAACTTTAAAGGTTGCGATGTAATCCCGCGCCAGAATTGCCTGTGGATGTTGGCCCGCCAGAAGCTGAAAAACGCCATCACTCAGGAAAAAGACGCCGATATCCTCAGTGAGTGCCGAGGTTGCGAGCAACGCATCCAGCCCTTCCCTTCCTGAGGAACTACCATGAGGAGCGGAGGAAAAAACGAACGCCACGCGCTTCATCAGAATTGCACCACTCTGTCACAGGTTAGCGCCGCCTGCGCCAGCGCACCCAGGCCACTTAACGAAAATCCAGGCTGCAGGTTACAAGCGGATAACCCCAGGCGTTCGGCTTCCGTTGCATCCGTCACGCCACGACGCAGCGCAGCCGCCACGCAAATATGCAGCTCAACGCCCTGATTTTCGTTTAACGCCTGCCAGGCTCGCACCAGATCAAACTCATCGCTCGCTGGCGAGGTAAACTGATTGGCGTTGTAGACCCCTTCCCGGTAGAAGAAGACGCTCGCCAGCTCATGCCCGGCCTCAAGCAATGCGCGGGCAAACTGCAGTGCACTGCTGGCCTGCTGTGTGCCATATGCCGGGCCGGTGACCATCAACGCAAAACGCATTACTTGTCTTGTCCCGCAAAATCGCCGCTCTTGAACTGGCGAATATAGAGGTAGACCGTGTGTTTAGAGATATTCAGACGATCGGCCACCTGGTTGATCGCATCTTTAATATCAAAAATGCCTTTCTCATAGAGGTTGAGCACTATCTGACGATTCTTGGCGTTGTTGGATACGTTGCGATCGGCGTTGACCTCTTCAATCGTGAACTCCAGCGTCTGGGTCACGAGATCCTCCACAGAAGAAGCAAAGTTGACAGATGATCCCACATCCGGCGTTTCAGGCGGAATAAAGGTGCTCATAATTTGCGAGAACGGGACATCAAGGTTCATGTTGATGCACAGTAACCCGATCACACGGTGCTCGCGGTTTCGTATGGCGATAGTTTCTGATTTCATCAGCACGCCACTTTTGGCGCGGGTGAAATAGCATTTTGAGACGCTGCTGTCCGCGCCGGTCATATCATGCAACATACGCAATGCAAGGTCGGTGATGGGGGAACCAATTTTACGACCGGTATGCTCACCATTCGCAATGCGGATGGCTGAACACTTCAGATCTTGCAGGGAGTGTAAAACGATTTCGCAGTGGGACCCAATGAGCATCGCTAACCCGTCCACTACCGCTTCGTAGGATTTCAGAATATCGAAGTCGGTCTGGTCAAAAGGACGTTGATCCAGTAAATCGAGTTCACTGGTTTCGTTGGTTAAAAGCGACCTGGACATGAAAAAAACACTCCTTTTCAGGAGCCTGTCGTTATGTTTTCAGGGCAGGCTCATTATCTACACGGACAACTAAATTAATACAGCGTGCGTAACGCTTTCCAGTGTTAATTATATCTGCCCTGCAATAAAAAAAACCGCCGCCTTAAAGGCGGCGGTTTTCACATCATTACTTTTTCGCGTCGGTCGCTGCTTTCGCGTCCGCCGGTGCGTCTGCTTTCGCATCAGCTTTCGGGGCTGGTTTAATGTCCAGCAGCTCTACATCGAAGACCAGCGTAGAGTTCGCAGGGATACCCGGAACACCGGTTTTACCGTAAGCCAGATCTGGTGGGATAACCAGCTTGATCTTACCGCCTTTCTTGATGTTCTTCAGACCTTCAGTCCAGCCTGGGATCACGCCGTCCAGACGGAAGGAGAGCGGTTCACCACGGGTGTAGGAGTTATCGAACTCTTTACCGTCGATCAGCGTACCTTTGTAGTTAACCACGACGGTATCGCTGTCTTTAGGCGCATCGCCAGTACCTTCTTTTTCTACCTTATAAACCAGGCCGGTCGAGGAGGTTTTTACGCCCTTCTCTTTAGCGAACGTGTCGCGGTAGGCTTTACCTTTCGCTTCGTTCTCTTTTGCGTCAGCGTCCATTTTGGTCTGAGCCGCGGTTTTCACACGTGCTTCGAACGCCTGAAGTGTCTGTTCGATTTCCTGATCGGACAGTTTGCTCTTGTCTGCAAATGCATCCTGAACGCCGGCGATCAGCTGAGCTTTATCCAGCTTAATACCGAGTTTTTCTTGCTCTTTCAGAGAGTTTTCCATGTAGCGTCCCAGAGACGCGCCAAGTGCGTAGGCGGATTTCTGGTCGTCATTTTTGAACGCGGCTTTGCTGTCTGCTGTTGCAGCAGGTTTTGCAGCAGTATCAGCAGCGAAAGACAGCGGTGCATTCAGTGCGATAGCCATCGTCGTCGCCAGCAGCGTTACTTTGAACAGTGATTTCATCCATATCTCCAGGGCCTGGGGACTCTCACCCCAGCGTTAAACGTAAATGAGTGACGTACTATAAATCGTTGCGGAAGAAATCTACAGACAGACTCCCCCTATTCTCGCCACTTTTAAGACTATTTTTGTTTAAATTAGTTTCTTACGCCGGGGATGATTACTGCACGGAAGAATAAACTCGGTTAAACTTCGCCGCCGCCGGCCAATAATGGCGAATCAGAAACAGACGAGGTGAATCGTGAAAGAGACAACCACAGAAGCGAGACTGGCTGAACTGGAAAGCCGCCTGGCCTTTCAGGACATCACCATCGAAGAGCTAAACCAGACGGTGACCGCGCATGAGCTTGAGATGGCGAAACTGCGGGATCATATGCGTCTGCTGACAGAGAAACTGAAGGCAACGCAGCCGTCAAACATCGCCTCTCAGTCGGAAGAGACGCCGCCTCCCCATTATTGAGGCGAAAAAAAAAGCGGGTTTACCCGCTTTTTTTGTCTGCATCACGCAATCAGTGGCAACCGCAGCCACCGTTACCGCCGCAACCACCTTTACCGTGATCATGACCATGGTCGTGATCGTGACCACCGCAGCAGCCATCATGGTCATGATCGTGATCGTGACCGTGCGCACCGTGAACGTGGCCGTGGGCCAGCTCTTCTTCGGTTGCTTCGCGGATAGCAACAACTTCTACGTTGAATTTCAGGTTCTGACCCGCCAGCATGTGGTTGCCGTCAACCACAACGTGGTCGTCCTGCACTTCGGTGATTTCTACCGGAACCGGACCCTGGTCAGTTTCCGCCAGGAAGCGCATTCCCACCTGCAGTTCGTCAACGCCCATGAACACATCTTTAGGCACACGCTGAACCAGATTGTCATCATACTGACCGTAAGCGTCGTTCGCGCCTACAGCAACATCGAATTTGTCGCCAACGTCGTGACCTTCCAGCGCGTTCTCCAGGCCGGAAATCAGGGAACCGTGACCATGCAGGTAGTCCAGCGGC
This sequence comes from Pseudomonadota bacterium, assembly GCA_023425455.1. Lineage (GTDB taxonomy): Bacteria > Pseudomonadota > Gammaproteobacteria > Enterobacterales > Enterobacteriaceae > Enterobacter. Next base: position 4,184 of record JAFACP010000243.1, read on the forward strand.
GCACTCACCGGAGACTCATCAACCACCACACCGTCTTCTGTACGTACCTGATAGGCCAGGCTGACCACCAGGTCTTTTGCTACTTTCATGATATCTCCTGAGCGTGGGAAAATTGCTGGCGCAGATTGTAGCGGAAATCTGCACCCGTGTACCCTTTAGCTTAAAAAAACTCAGGCCATATCGCTAGTCCGGATGGAAAATGCCGATCACTTGCTCCTCTTTTCGGACATGTTCCCGTGCCTCTTTGTCAGCTTCACGCATCTGGTGGCCACATTTAACACACTCAACAATATCAATATTATTCTCACGCCACATTGCCAGTGAATCTCGCGCCTGACAGGCCGGACAGGTTGCGCCGGCGATAAAGCGTTTACGTACAGCCATCTTATTTACCCTTTATTCAAATTCGTCCCAGCCGTCCAGTTGGCGCCTTTCCTGCTGCATTTCGCGCTGAAAAATCTCCTCCAGCTCGCGGCGCGCTTCCCGCACGCGTGAAATTTGCGCCGTATCGGTATGAACAGGCATTAGCTCACGCAGCATGCGCATATCCAGCCGACGGAAATGCATCTGGGCACGCTGCGCCTGGTGAGGATGCATGCCCAGCGTGATAAGCGCCTTGCGCCCAAGCTCCAGCGCGCTGGAAAAGGTCTCGCGTGAGAAGTGTTTCACACCTGCCTGCAAAAGTTCGTGAGCCTCAACACGGCCACGTGCACGCGCCAGAATATGCAGATGCGGGTAGTGCTGCTGGCAAAGCTCCACCAGCTTCATGGTATCTTCCGGATCATTACAGGTAATGACGATGGATTCAGCCGCTTCCGCCCCGGCTGAACGCAATAACTCCAGCTGAGTGGCATCGCCGTAATACACTTTATAACCATATTTACGCATCAGGTTGACCGCGCTGATATCGCGCTCCAGCACCGTAATACGCATTTTATTGGCCATCAGCAGGCGACCGATAACCTGCCCGAAACGACCAAAGCCGACAATAATCACCTGCGGTTTGTCATCTTCCACCCAGGGCGTTTCATCTTCGTTATCGCCCGGGTTAATGCGCCGTGACAAAAATTTATCCACCAGCGTCATCAGCAGCGGCGTAGTCATCATCGACAGGGTTACCGTCACCAGCAGCAGCGCCATCTGCTCATCTTTAAACAGCTTTTGGGATGATGCGATAGAGAACAGCACAAACGCGAACTCGCCGCCCTGACTCAACACGCTGGCAAACTGCATCCGTTCGGAACTGCGCAGCCCGTAAACCCGCGCCAGCAGGTACAGCACCAGCGTCTTCACCGCCACCAGCACAATCACGCTCAGAATAACCCACACCAGGTGGGTATACAGCGCGCCGAGATTGAGCGCCATGCCGACAGAGATAAAGAACAGCCCCAGCAGCAGCCCTTTGAAGGGATCGATGGCAATTTCCAGCTCGTGCCGGTATTCACTCTCAGCCAGCAGCACCCCGGCGATAAAAGTGCCAAGCGCCATCGACAGCCCCAGCGCATCCATAAACAGCGCCGAACCCAGCACCAACAGCAGCGTCGCGGCGGTAAACACCTCGCGCACGCCGGATGCGGCAATAAAGCGAAACACCGGGCGCAGTAAAAAACGTCCGCCAATCAGCATGCCCGCAAAGGCCAGCACCTTCATGGAGACTTTCACCCAGTCGAAATGATCGTCGCCCGACCCTGCCAGCAGCGGCACCAGCGCCAGGGCCGGGATCACCGCCAGATCCTGAAACAGCAGCACTGAAAAACCAAGCTGCCCGGCCTCACTGCGGTTCATCCCCTTGTCGCGCATCAGCTGCAGCGCCATCGCCGTGGAGGACATCGCCAGGCCAATACCGCCGATAACCGCCGCCTGCCAGCTGAAGTGGGTAAGCATTAACAACCCGGCGAGGATCGCAGCGCTAAACAGAACCTGCGCCGCCCCGACGCCAAAGATAGACTGGCGAAGCTGCCACAGTTTTGCGGGGTTCAGCTCAAGGCCGATGATGAACATCAGGAACACCACGCCCAGTTCAGAAAAGTGGAGGATCTCATCCACATCGCTGATAAACCCAAGTCCCCACGGGCCAATCACGATCCCCGCCAGCAAATAGCCGAGCACCGCCCCAATGCCAATCCGCGAGGCCAGCGGTACCGCCACAACGGCGGCGAATAAAAACAGCACGCCTGCCAGAAGCAGGTTCGATCCTTCCATTAGCGCCCTCCTGTCTGGATCGGGGATGCCAGCCATTCGCCATAGGCCCTGGCGTGGCTTGCCAGCGCTTCAGAGGCCTGACGACGGGCCCAATAGACAATGATCGGGCTCATCCAGTGCATACGACACATCGCCGCGGTCAGCTCGAATGGCCGTAAAATATCGCTCATTGGATAGCGATTCAGTCCATCGTAACGGTAAGCGCTCTCCGGCTCTCCGGTGGTGATCACGCTGCGCCAGTACTTTCCCGCCAGCTGGTTGCCGCCCACGCCGCTCGAGAATCCACGGCTCAGAACGCGATCCAGCCACTCTTTCAGCAGGGCCGGACAACTGTAGGTATAAAGCGGGTGCTGGAACACAATAACGTCATGCTGACGCAACAGCTCCTGCTCATAGGGAATATCGATAAAAAAATCAGGATAGTGCGCGTAGAGATCGTGCACCGTCACATTGCTAAGCTGTGATGCCGGCTTAAGCAGCACCCGGTTCGCCACCGAGTCCTGAGATTCCGGATGGGCATACAGCAGCAGCACTTTTGCTGTCTGAGACATCATTCCCCTCCCGGTTCTGTTTCTGTTTTTGTGTCTGGTCGTCGTTTTGGGCTACCATGGCGGCCCGGTGGGGGAAATGGCCCACACCTTACATTATCATAATGACAAATTAACATAGTCGGAACATACGGCGCTTCTATGATTGTTTTCTCCTCGCTACAAATTCGTCGCGGCGTGCGCGTCCTGCTGGATAACGCAACAGCCACCATCAATCCTGGCCAGAAAGTCGGTCTGGTGGGCAAAAACGGCTGCGGGAAATCTACGCTGCTGTCGTTGCTGAAAAACGAGATAAGCGCTGATGGCGGCAACGTTACCTTTCCCGGCAACTGGCAGCTGGCGTGGGTTAATCAGGAGACGCCCGCGCTGAGCGAACCGGCGCTCGACTATGTTATCGACGGCGACCGTGAATATCGCAAACTGGAGCGCGAACTCAACGCGGCTAACGAACGTAACGACGGCCATGCCATTGCTACCGTCCACGGTAAGCTTGACGCCATTGACGCCTGGACCATTCGCTCACGCGCCTCCAGCCTGCTGCACGGCCTCGGTTTCAGCAATGAACAACTCGAACGCCCGGTCAGCGACTTCTCCGGCGGCTGGCGTATGCGTCTTAACCTTGCGCAGGCGCTGATCTGCCGTTCTGACCTGCTGCTGCTCGATGAACCCACCAACCACCTCGATCTCGATGCGGTTATTTGGCTGGAGAAGTGGCTGAAGAGCTATCAGGGCACTCTGATTCTCATCTCCCATGACCGTGACTTCCTCGACCCGGTGGTGGATAAAATCATTCATATTGAACAGCAGACGATGTTCGAATACACCGGCAACTACAGTTCGTTTGAGCGTCAGCGCGCCACGCGTCTTGCCCAGCAGCAGGCTATGTACGAAAGCCAGCAGCAGCGTGTGGCACACCTGCAAAGCTTTGTCGATCGCTTTAAAGCAAAAGCCTCGAAGGCGAAACAGGCGCAGAGCCGCATCAAGATGCTTGAGCGTATGGAGATGATTGCCCCGGCGCACGTGGACAACCCCTTCCGCTTTGCGTTTCGCGAACCCGAGAGCCTGCCTAACCCGCTGCTGAAGATGGAAAAAGTGAGCGCAGGCTACGGTGAACGCACCATTCTCGACTCTATCAAGCTCAACCTGGTGCCCGGTTCACGCATCGGCCTGCTGGGACGTAACGGCGCCGGGAAATCAACGCTGATTAAACTCCTGGCAGGCGAACTCAATCCGGTCAGCGGCGACATCGCGCTGGCGAAAGGGATCAAGCTGGGGTATTTCGCCCAGCATCAGCTGGAGTTTTTACGCGCCGATGAGTCGCCGCTCCAGCACCTGGCGCGCCTGGCACCGCAGGAGATGGAGCAGAAGCTGCGCGATTATCTCGGCGGTTTTGGCTTCCAGGGTGATAAGGTCACGGAAAACACTGAGCGCTTCTCCGGCGGCGAAAAAGCCCGTCTGGTGCTGGCGCTGATTGTCTGGCAACGCCCGAATCTGCTGCTGCTCGATGAGCCTACCAACCACCTGGATCTCGATATGCGTCAGGCGCTGACCGAAGCGCTGATTGAGTTCGAAGGCGCGCTGGTTGTCGTCTCGCACGATCGCCACCTGATCCGCTCCACCACCGACGATCTGTACCTCGTACACGACCGCAAGGTCGAACCGTTTGACGGCGATCTGGAAGACTACCAGCAGTGGCTGACGGACGTGCAGAAACTGGAAAACCAGCCGGAAGAGGCGGTTAAGGACAACGCCAACAGCGCGCAGGCGCGTAAAGATCAGAAACGCCGGGAAGCAGAGCTGCGCACCCAGACACAGCCGCTGCGTAAAGAGATCACCCGTCTCGAAAAAGAGATGGAAAAGCTCAACGCGACGCTTGCCACCGTCGAAGAGAAGCTCGGCGACAGCGGGCTGTACGATCAGAGCCGCAAGTCCGAGCTGACCGAATGTCTGCAAACCCAGGCGAAAACCAAGTCCAGTCTCGAAACCTGCGAAATGGCGTGGCTGGACGCACAGGAACAGCTGGAAACGATGCTGCAGGCAGACTAACGCGCCGGGAGGGTTATGCATCTGGATATGACGAGCGACATGACGTTCCGCAAGCTCGCGATTTCCATGACCTTCATGGAGAAGGGAAACATAGCCCGCACGGCGGAAGCGCTGGGATTGAGCGGCGTCAGACATGTGTTCCTGCACCACCTGCGGGTTCAGTATGTGTGATCCGGATCAGCTCACGGGGGGCAGAAAAAGACGATGCGAAGGAAGAAATACCTGAATCAGAGCTAAACACCCCTCGTTTTCATAAACGCGGTACAATTCGGAAGGTATAGTAAATATCTGACAAGAATTAGCATCGCATCGTTATGACCCAAATCATTCCATCTGACTTCGACACCCCAGGCGAAACGAGCACAGAGTTCGTTCCCATGCGCGGCGTGGCCAATCGCCACCTACAAACCATGCTGCCGCGCCTGATCCGCCGTAAGGTGCAGTTCACGCCGCACTGGCAGCGTCTCGACCTGCCGGACGGCGATTTTGTGGATCTCGCCTGGAGTGAGGCACCAGAGCAGGCGCGCCATAAACCGCGGCTGGTGGTGTTTCATGGTCTCGAGGGGAGTCTCTACAGCCCTTATGCGCACGGTTTAATCCAGGCGGCGAAAGCGCGCGGCTGGCTCGGCGTGGTGATGCACTTTCGCGGCTGCAGCGGCGAACCCAATCGCCAGAAGCGCATTTATCACTCAGGGGAAACCGAAGACGGCTCCTGGTTCCTGCACTGGCTGAACGACCAGTTCGGCGCGGCGCCAACGGCGGCGGTAGGTTATTCGCTGGGGGGGAATATGCTGGCCTGCCTGCTGGCGAAGGAGGGAGACGGCGTGCCGCTCGACGCGGCGGTTATCGTCTCCGCGCCGTTTATGCTGGAACAGTGCAGCTACCATATGGATAAAGGCTTTTCCCGGGTTTATCAGCGCTATCTGCTGAACCTGCTGAAGGCCAATGCGGCGCGTAAGCTGAAAGCGTACCCGGACACCCTGCCGATAAGCCTGCAACAGCTTAAGAAAGTGCGCCGTATTCGGGAATTCGACGATCTGATCACCGCCAAAATTCACGGTTTTGCCGATGCCATCGACTACTATCGCCAGTGCAGTGCGATGCCGGTGCTCAGCAAAATCACCAAACCAACGCTGATTATTCATGCGAAAGACGATCCATTTATGGATCACCACTCCATTCCCGCACAGGCATTTTTACCGGCCAACGTCCATTACCAGTTGACCGAACACGGTGGCCATGTGGGGTTTGTCGGCGGTACCCTTCTGCACCCTGAGATGTGGCTGGAAACCCGTATTCCCGACTGGCTAACCGCGTATCTGGACGGTGTAAAATGATTATTCCCTGGCAGGATCTGGCGCCCGACACGCTGGATAATCTGATTGAAAGCTTTGTATTGCGCGAAGGCACCGATTATGGTGAACATGAACGTTCGCTTGAACAAAAGGTCAACGATGTGAAGCGCCAGCTTAAAAGCGGCGACGTGGTGCTGGTATGGTCCGAACTGCATGAGACGGTCAATATTATGCCCCGTAACGCGTTTCATGACTGACCTTTAAACCTTTCCAGTCAGGGAGTTGCTATGTCTGCCAGACATCCGGTTATTGCCGTAACGGGCTCGAGTGGTGCGGGAACCACCACCACCAGCCTCGCCTTTCGTAAGATTTTCGCACAGCTCAATTTACGCGCCGCGGAGGTTGAAGGTGACAGCTTTCACCGCTATACGCGCCCGGAAATGGATATGGCCATCCGCAAGGCGCGCGATCTGGGCAAGCACATCAGTTACTTTGGACCAGAGGCAAATGACTTCGGCCTGCTGGAGCAGACCTTTATCGAGTATGGACAGAGCGGCAAAGGTCAGTCACGGAAATACCTCCACACCTACGATGAGGCGGTCCCCTGGAACCAGGTGCCGGGAACCTTTACCCCCTGGCAGCCGCTGCCTGAACCCACGGATGTGCTGTTTTATGAAGGGTTGCACGGCGGCGTGGTGACGCCGCAACATGACGTTGCCCGCCATGTGGATCTGCTGGTGGGCGTGGTGCCCATCGTTAACCTTGAGTGGATCCAGAAACTCACGCGGGATATCAGCGAACGCGGCCACTCCCGCGAGGCGGTGATGGACTCGGTGGTGCGTTCGATGGAAGATTACATCAACTACCTGACGCCGCAGTTTTCCCGCACCCATATCAACTTCCAGCGCGTGCCGACCGTCGATACCTCTAACCCGTTTGCCGCCAAAAGTATTCCTTCGCTGGACGAGAGCTTTGTGGTGATCCACTTCCGTAACCTCGACGATATTGATTACCCGTGGCTGCTGGCGATGCTGCAAGGCTCATTCATTTCGCACATCAATACGCTTGTGGTACCGGGCGGGAAGATGGGGCTGGCGATGGAGCTTATCATGACGCCGCTGGTGCAGCGGCTGATGGAAGGGAAGCAGATTGCGTGACGTGTTTGCCCGGCGGCGCGACGCTTACCGGGCAGATACCCTGCAGGGCGGGTCAGCGAAGCACCGCCCGCCACAGCGACATCAGCCCTCAATCACCTCAAATGAGTGGGTGATGTTCACCGCTTTTTCCAGCATCAACGCCACAGAACAGTACTTCTCCGCAGACAGCTCGACCGCACGGGAAACCGCCGCGTCTTTCAGCGCGTGGCCGCTGACGATAAAGTGCAGATTGATATGCGTGAACATGCGCGGTGCCTCTTCCCGGCGCTCTGACGTAAGCTTCACTTCGCAGTCGGTCACATCGTGACGGCCTTTTTGCAAGATAGACACCACGTCAATCGCGCTGCAGCCGCCCGCCGCCATCAGCACCATCTCCATGGGGCTCGGGGCTTTATCGCCGGAGTTGCCGTCCATCAAAACCTGGTGCCCGGATGCGGATTCGCCCAGGAACGTTAAACCTTCAACCCATTTCACGCGCGCTTGCATATTCATTAACTCCAACGTTGCATTTTTGGTGACAGATTACGCGTGCATGACATTTCTCGCAACGGAAGGCGACCTGCATCATGCTGAAGCGAGACACCAGGAGACACGCGGCGAAAGCTATGCTAAAACACTCGGGATGCTACAGTAATACATTGACGTTACACATGTATGCAGAGGACATCAAACTTTACTGGCTGCGAAACGTTACGACAGCCGACTTCCCAGGTATGGGTAAGAATTCGATTGCAACCCCAGAGTCAGGATGCGATTCAGGACTCTGGTGACAGCTTATAACAGAGGATAACAGCGCATGGTGCTTGGCAAACCGCAAACAGACCCGACTCTCGAATGGTTCTTGTCTCATTGCCACATTCATAAGTAC
>JAFACP010000368.1 GCA_023425455.1 Pseudomonadota bacterium
CACGTGGGTGATGGGCTCACTGAGCGGCAGGCCCGCGCCGGCCCTGACCAGCAGAGGCAGCGTCTCCAGCGGGGCGGCGCGAACGGTCCACTGACCACCTGCAAGCCATTCATGAGTATAAAAATCGTACCAGCCCGCCTGGTTCTCCGGCAGCCAGATGCGACGCTCGCGCTGGCCGGCTTCCACCACGCTTGCGACCAGCAGATCGCGACCCAGCAGGAAGTCATCGCACGCGGCGAAGGTCTGCGGGTCGTGTTCGTGGTCAAGGAAGGTCGGGCGCAGCATCGGTTCATCGTCCGCATGCGCCTGCCACAGCAGGGTGTAGAGATAGGGCAGCAGGCGATAGCGCAGTTCAATCGCCTGGCGAATGGCTGGCGTAACGCCCGGGTACATCCACGGCTCGTTCACCGTGTGGTCGTCATTCCACGAGTGGATCGTAAAACGCGGATGCATCACCCCGTTCTGCACCCAGCGCACGAACAATTCGGCATCCGGCTTGTCACCGGAGAAACCGCCGACGTCATGGCCCACGTTGAACAGCCCGGAGAGACTCATTCCCAGCCCCATGCGGGTGTTGTAGCGCAGGGTCTCCCAACTGGTGCGATTATCACCGCTCCAGGTTTGTACATAGCGCTGCATGCCTGCGCAGCCGGAGCGGGAGATCAGATATGGCCGTTTTTGCGGAGCAAAGCGCTGCTGCGCTTCCAGCGAGGCGCGCATCATCAGCAGCGGCATCACCGGGCGAATGTGTTTGATGGCGATTGGCTGGCCAAAGCCATGACAGCGCGCTTCGCCGTCCCAGACCTCAAACTCGTTGTTATCGTTCCAGGTGGAGTCGATCCCCATCTCCAGAAGCTGCGTGGTCACCCCGTGCTGCCACCACTGAATGGTCCGCGGGTTCGTGAAATCGAGATGGGAACCTTCGTCGTCCCAGAAGCTTGAACGTTCCGGGGTATCGGTTTCAGAATCGCGAATAAACAACCCCTGTTCCGCCACCTCGCCATAGCGCGGGTGGTCCTGCAGGAGGCACGGTTTGATGTTGGCGGCCAGCTTCAGGCCCGCATCATGAAAAGCCTGGCTCATCGCTTTCGGCTGCGGCACTTTGTCGTAGTTCCAGTTAAAGACATAACGCTTGCCGTTAATCGAGGTATAACCGGACGAAAGCTGGAACGAATCGCAGGGGATGGCATGCTCTTCGCACAGGCGAATAAAGTTCATCAGCTGATTTTGCGCATCCGGCGCATCTGTGTAATGCATGGTTGAGCCGCTATAGCCGAGGCTCCATTTCGGCCCGAACAGCGTTTTACCGGTCAGACGGACAAACGCTTTGGTGATATCCAGCACCCGTTTACCGGTGAAAATGTAGTAATCGATATCGCCTGCTTCCGCCTGCCAGCGTCGGTAGGCGGTGTGATAGTTGTCTATCTCGTTGCCCAGATCCAGCCAGCAGCTGCTCAGATTGTCGTAAAACAGGCCGTAGCTCACCTCATCCCGGCGGGCGATGGTGAAGGGGATGTGCTTATACAGCGGGTCGGTGCTGGCCGCGTTATAGCCCATCGCGTCGAGATTACGCATTTCGTAGCGTTTGCCGTTGCGCTGCAGCTCACCCGCTTTTTCGCCCAGCCCGTAAAAGCGCTCATCCGGACGACGGCTGAGGTAATGCGCAACGCCGTCGCCGTGCACATTGAGCTGATAGGCGCTGGTTGGACGATCGTTAACAAGCGGCTGCCACTCGCCTGCCGCGTCGCGATACTCCCACGCCAGCCACAGCGGTTGATGAACCGTGACGCGCAGCTGTTCCGTGGCAACCATCACCCCGGCATCGTTTTGCGTTAGCGTCCAGGCCGGGCAGCGGAAGCCGCTCAGGTCGTCACGACGACGCCCCTCCCAGGGCACATCCTTGTCCGGCGCAATGCTCCAGGTGCGGTCCAGCGTCAGCTCGCCTTTACGCTTGAGCAGAACCCGTAAGAGATTCTCTTCCAGCACATAGAGGCAGAGGCGATGTTGATTATCGACCAGCAGTTCCAGATGGTTCGCCGACTGCTTTTCAAAGGTCCAGCTTTTCAGGGTTTTCATACGTAATACATCCACTATCAGGCGCGCTTGGCGCGGCGTTCAGCAATAAATGCAACCAGGAAAACAGCGCCAATCAGGTCGAAGAAGCCCATGGCGATGAACAGCGGGTTAAAGCCGATTTTGTCGGCAGTCACCCCAATTAACAGCGAAAACAGGAAGCTCGCGATCCATGCCGCAGAGCCGCGCATGCCGTTGACCGTCGCCATCTGCCCTTTATCAAAGGACTCCACGACCAGCGCGCTAAGCATGCAGGAGATGATCTGGTGGCCGAAGCCGCCGATGGACATCAGGATCACCGCGATAATCGGATCCTGCGTGACGGCAACGACGGCCAGAGAGACCATCATAAAAGCGCCGGTTACGGAGCTGGCGACGGTGGAGTTGATGCGTGAGCAGCCAAACAGACGGGTATACAGACGGGTCAGATAACCGCTCGCGACGCTGCCGAGGTCAGCGGCCAGGAAGGGGAGCCAGGCGAACAGCGCAATCTGCTTGAGATCCATGTTGTACTGTTTGGCGAAGTAGAGCGGCATCCAGAAGCTGAATACGGCCCAGGCGGGTTCTGCCATAAACGCCGGGATCGCGATCCCGTAAAACCGTTTATTTTTTGACACAGTTTTCAGTGCGGTAAAGAAAGGCAGCTTCACCGGTGGCGCTTCGTTGTCCTGCTTGATAAACGCCAGTTCGCTCTTATCGAGGTTCGGATGCTGCTCCGGGTTGTGATAAAAGGCCCACCACAGGATCACCCACAGCAGCGCAAGAACACCGGTAAACATAAATGCGCCCTGCCAGCCAAACGAGGCGTGGGCAAAATAGATAATCGGCGGTGCCAGCATCGCCCCAATGGAGAAGCCAACGCCCGCCCAGCCCGCCGCGACGGGACGCTCGGATTTCGGGAACCATTCGCCGATTGTTTTGGCGTTGGCCGGCGTAGCCGCCGC